>DAIOEI010000091.1:0-8066 GCA_036746335.1 Hydrogenophaga sp.
CGGCCCATCGACAAGGGCTGCGGCGACGCCGGCCTTGCGCTCGGCCAGGCCTGGGCAGTCGCACAGCAGTTGGCCGTTGCAACACAAGAACAACCCGTGAAGGAAACCGCACCATGTGTCTAGCCATTCCCGCGCTCCTGGTGGAGCTGCTGCCCAACGAACAGGCCGTGGTCAACCTCGGGGGCATCCGCAAGGCCATCTCCGTGGCGCTGGTGGCCGGAGTGCAGGTGGGCGACTACGTGATCGTTCACGTGGGCCACGCCATCGGCACCATCGACCCGGAAGAGGCCGCACACACGCTGGCGCTCTTTGCCGAGATGGCGGCGCTCAACCCCGATCCAACGCATCTGGAGTCCGTATGAAATACATCGATGAATTCCGCGACGGTGATCTGGCGCGCCAGATCGCCGAGCGTATCGCGGCCGAGGTACGGCTCGATCACCAGTACCGATTCATGGAGTTCTGCGGCGGCCACACGCACGCCATCAGCCGCTACGGCGTGCTGGAACTGCTGCCGCCCAACGTGCGCATGATCCACGGCCCGGGTTGCCCGGTCTGTGTGCTGCCCATCGGCCGCGTGGACCTGGCGATCCAGCTCGCGCTGCAGCACGACGTGATCCTCTGTACCTATGGCGACACCATGCGCGTGCCGGCCTCGAACAACCTCTCCTTGACAAAAGCCAAGGCGCGCGGTGGCGACATCCGCATGGTCTATTCCGCCGCCGACGCGCTGCAACTGGCGCGCGCCAACCCGGAGAAGCAGGTGGTGTTCTTCGCTATCGGCTTCGAAACCACCACGCCGCCCACCGCGCTGGTAATCCACGACGCGGCGCGCGAGGGCCTGCAGAACTTCAGCGTGATGTGCAGCCACGTGCTCACGCCACCCGCGATTCGGGCGATCCTCGATGGAGCTGAAGCGCATGAAACTGCAGAGATCGAGGGCTTCGTCGGCCCGGCGCACGTGAGCATCATCATCGGTTCCGACCCCTACGCGAAGTTCGTCACCGAGTACCAGAAACCGGTGGTCATCGCCGGCTTCGAACCGCTCGACGTGTTGCAGGCCATCCTGATGCTGGTGCGCCAGGTGAACGAGGGCCGCGCCGAGGTGGAGAACGAGTTCATCCGCGCCGTGACGCCGCAGGGCAACCTGAACGCGCAGGCCCTGATGGATGAGATCTTCGAGCTGCGCGAAGCCTTCGAATGGCGCGGTCTGGGCACCATGCCGCTGTCGGCCCTGCGCATCCGCGAGAAGTACCAGGCGTTTGACGCCGAACACCGCTTCAACCTCGCCTACCAGGCCGTGCCAGACAACAAGGCCTGCGAATGCGGCGCCATCCTGCGCGGCGTGAAAGAGCCACGCGACTGCAAGATCTTCGGCACCGTCTGCACGCCGGAAAATCCGGTGGGCTCGTGCATGGTGTCCAGCGAGGGCGCGTGTGCCGCGCACTACACCTACGGCCGTTTCAGAGACGCACAGCCAGCCACCCCCTGCGCTGCTACGCGCGCCTTGCAGGCCGCGCCATTGCCAGAGGCGATGCCTCTTCGTCCCGTCCAAGCCTGCGAAGGCAGGCTTGAGAGCCGGGGTCCTCAGCCCCCTCTCTCGCCTGCGGCGGGAGGGGGACGGCACCTGAGGCCCGGCGAAGCCGGTTCCTCGGTGCCCCTGGATGGAGCGTCTGCGGTCATGGAACGTTGACATGAAGAAGACCTATACCCGTCCGCTGGACATCAAACACGGCCGCATCGACATGGGCCATGGCGCGGGCGGCAAGGCCGCCGCCCAACTGATCGAAGAGCTGTTCCTGCCCGCGCTGGACAACCCCTACCTGCGCCAGGGCGACGACGGTGCCGCGCTGCCGCTGCCGCCCTTCGATCCCACCGAAGGGCGGCTGGTGATGGCGACCGATGGCCACGTGGTGTCACCGCTCTTTTTCCCGGGTGGTGATGTCGGCTGCCTGTCCGTGCACGGCACCGTGAATGACGTGGCGATGATGGGCGCGCAGCCGCTGTACCTGAGCGCGAGCTTCATCATCGAAGAAGGTTTCCCGCTGGCCGACCTGCAGCGCATCGTGCAGAGCATGAGCCGCGCCGCGCGTGAGGCCGGTTTGCCGGTGGTCACGGGCGACACCAAGGTGGTGGAAAAAGGCAAGGGCGACGGCGTGTTCATCAGCACCACCGGCGTGGGGGTGTTGCCGCCGGGCGTGTCCATCAGCGGGCGCCATGCGCGCGCGGGTGATGTGGTTCTGCTTTCGGGCACCATCGGCGACCACGGCGTGGCGGTGCTGTCGCAGCGCGAGTCGCTGGCGTTCGAGACCACGATTCAGAGTGACACCGCCTCGCTGCACACGCTGGTGGCCGACCTCATGAAGGCCGCTCCTGGCGCGGTGCGCGTGCTGCGCGACCCCACGCGCGGCGGCCTGGCCACCACGCTGAACGAAATCGCGCGCCAGTCCGGCGTGGGCATGCGGCTGCAGGAAGCGGCCATCCCGGTCAAGCCGCAGGTGGACGCGGCCTGCGAGCTGCTCGGCCTGGACCCGCTGTACGTGGCCAACGAGGGCAAGCTGATCGCCATCGTCGCGCCCGAAGCCGCCGAGGCTGCGCTGGCCGCGCTGCGCGCGCACCCGCTGGGCCAAGACGCTGCGTGCATCGGCGAGGTCACCACCAACCCGCACCACTTCGTGCAGATGGACACGCGCTTCGGCGGTCGGCGCGTGGTGGACTGGCTCAGTGGGGAACAACTGCCCAGGATTTGTTGACACCCCCCTGCGCTGCTGCGCGGCTTCCCCCCCCTCTGGCGCGCCTGCGGCGCTGGGCAGGGGACGCTCCCTGTGGCCGGGCCAAGCCCGATCCACGGGAGCCCTGGCTTGATACACATCGCGCCGGAGGGGTGTCACCGGTCTGCGCGTTGTTTGGTCGCGATACGAAATGCCCTTTGCGCTAGGGTGTACTCCAACGTTGCGCTCCTAAAATGAAACGACACTTTGCTGGCCCCACACCGTGACCCTGCCCCCGCTCCATGACGCCATGCCCACCGTAATGGTGGTGGACGACGAAGTGCGCTCGCAGGACGCGCTGCGCAGGACGCTGGACGAGGACTTCACCGTGTTCACCGCCAGCAGCGCCGAGGAAGCGCGCGGCCTGCTGGAGCGCCAGCCGGTCAGCGTGATCCTGTGCGACCAGCGCATGCCGGGCATGACCGGCGTGGTCTTTCTGAAGGAGGTGCGCGAGCGTTGGCCGGACACCGTGCGCATCGTCATCTCGGGCTACACCGACAGCGAAGACATCATCTCGGGCATCAACGACGCAGGCATCTACCAGTACATCCTCAAGCCCTGGTCACCCGACCACCTGCTGGAGTCGGTGCGCAACGCGGTAGAAACCCAGGTGCTGCAGCGCCAGACCAGCCGCCTCGACCTGGAGCTGCGCACCAGCACCCGTGCGCTGCGCCAGCGCACCGCATCGCAGATGGCGCAGGCGCGCAGCCACTTCGGCTTTGACCGCATCGTCCGGGCACCGGGCAGCCCGCTGGACCTGGTGTGCGAGATGGCCCAACGCGTGGCCCGCTACGACATCCCGGCGATGGTGCTGGGTGAATCGGGCACCGGCAAGGAGCTGCTGGCGCGCGCCATCCACTACGCCTCGCCCCGGCTCGCCGGGCCGTTCGTGGTGGAGAACTGCGCCGCCATTCCCGACTCGCTGCTCGAATCCGAGCTGTTCGGCCACAAGCGCGGCGCCTTCACCGGCGCTTTTGAAGACCACCTGGGCCTGTTCCAGCGCGCCCACGGCGGCACCGTGTTTCTGGACGAGATCGGCGAGACCTCGCCCGCGTTCCAGGTCAAGCTCCTGCGCGTGTTGCAGGAGGGCGAGGTGCGGCCGGTGGGCGGCGCGCGGCCGGTGCCGGTGGACGTGCGCGTGATCGCCGCCACCCACCGCCATCTGGAGCAGCGCGTGCGCGATGGACTGTTCCGCGAAGACCTGTACTACCGGCTCGCCGGCATCAGCATCACGGTGCCGCCGCTGCGCGAACGCGTGGCCGACATTCCCCCCATTGCACACCAGCTGGCGCTGGACGTGGCGGCCGAGTTGGGCCACCCCGGCGCCACGCTGCCCGACGAGACCCTGGCGTGTCTGCTGGCTTACCCGTGGCCTGGCAACATCCGCGAGCTGCGCAACGAGATCGCGCGGGCCATGGCCTTGCATGACGGCGCTGCGCTGTCCCCTGCGGCGTTTTCTCCGCGCGTGCTGCAAGGGCGTTCGGCAGGCGCGGCCAACGACCTCACCGCAGCCGTTCCTCAAAGCGGCACACTCGGTGAACGGCTGGATGTGATCGAGTCCATGCTGCTGAGAGAGACCCTGCTGCGCCACCGCTGGAACAAGACCCGGGCGGCGACCGAGCTGGGTCTCTCTCGTGTGGGCTTGCGCGCCAAGATGCAGCGTTTTGGACTGGACAAGCCGTGACATCTAAAGGCCCCCAAGCGTCTTCCCATCTGCGGTGCGAATCCGGGGCTCCACCGATGCGCGGGTCGCTGCCCCAGGATCGGGAAGGGCCCCGGTCTTTGCCGGGTCCGGGGGCTGATCCGGCTTGGGGCGGCCCGGCGCCGGATCGCATGACCACCGTTCACCATGCGCTCGCTGATGCGGTGCTCGCCCGATGGGGCCACGACCCGCACGCGCTGGTGCAGGTGCTGCGCGAGACGCAGGCACACACGCACTGGCTGCCGCGCGAGCTGCTGTCGCACATCGCGCAGGCGCTGCACCTGCCGCTGGCGCAGGTCGAGGGCGTGGCCACGTTCTACCGGTTCTTCCACACCCGGCCGGTGGGCAGGCTGCGGGTGCTGTTCTCTGACAACATCACCGACCGCATGCTCGGCAGTGAGGCGCTGCTGACCCGCCTGTGCGAACGCCTTGGCGCGGCGCCGGGCGAGACCGATGCCGAGGGCCGCTTCAGCGTCGACCGCGCTTCGTGCACCGGCCTGTGCGACCAGGGGCCGGCGCTGCTGGTCAACCACCACCAGGTCATCACCCGCCTCGACGCCGACCGGGTGGACGCGCTGGCCGCGCTCATGCAGGCCGAGGTGCCGTTGGGTGACTGGCCCGCCGACTGGTTCCAGGTGCACAACACGGTGCACCGCGCCGACGCGCTGCTGAGCGGCCTGCCGGTGGACGCGCCCGCGCTGCCCGCTGTGCTCGCACGCGAGCCGCAGGCCCTGCTGGACGAACTGGCCCGGTCCGGCTTGCGCGGCCGAGGTGGCGCCGGATTTCCGACCGCGCGCAAGTGGCAGGCCTGTGGCGATGCCAGCGGCCCGCTGCGCTGCGTGGTCTGCAACGCCGACGAAGGCGAGCCCGGCACCTTCAAGGACCGCGCGCTGCTCAGCGACCACGCCGACGCGGTGTTCGACGGCATGACCATCGCCGCTCGCGCCATCGGCGCGCAGCAAGGCTGGCTTTACCTGCGCGGCGAATACCGCTACCTGCTGCCGCATCTGGAGGCGGTGCTGGCGCGCCGCCGCGTGCAAGGGCTGCTCGGCGGTTCGGTGGGGGGCGTGGCAGGTTTCGATTTCGACATCGGCATCCACCTCGGCGCGGGCGCCTACGTCTGCGGTGAAGAGTCCGCGCTGATCGAGTCGCTGGAAGGGAAGCGCGGCACACCGCGCATCCGCCCGCCGTTTCCGGTGGAGCAAGGCTACCTCGGGCGCCCCACCGTGGTCAACAACGTCGAGACCTTCTGCGCCGTGGCCCACATCGCGCGCCGCGGTGGCGCCTGGTGGTCCGGCATCGGCCTCGCTTCGTCCACCGGCACCAAGATCCACTCGGTCTCGGGTGACTGCGAGCGGCCTGGCCTGTACGAGTACCCGATGGGGACGCCGATCGCGCAGATCCTCGCCGACTGCGGTGCCCGCGATGCCCAGGCGGTGCAGGTGGGCGGCCCCTCGGGTACCTGCGTGCCCGCGTCGGGCTTTCACCGGCGCATTGCCTTCGACGACGTGCCCAGTGCCGGCGCCTTCATGGTGTTCGACCACACGCGAGACCTGTTCGAGGTGGCGCGCCACTTTGCCCGCTTCTTTGCGCACGAGAGCTGCGGACTCTGCACGCCCTGCCGCGTGGGCACCGAGCTGGTGGTGCGGCGGCTGGACAAACTCGCCCACGAGCGCGGCGCCGGGCGCGGCTCGGCCTTCGACCTGCAACGCCTGCACGAGCTCGACACGTTGCTGCACAGCGGCACCCACTGCGGCCTTGGTGCTTCGGCCTGCAACCCGCTGCGCGACACGCTGGCCCATTTCGGACAGGCCTACGCCTCGCGCACGGGCGCGCTGCGGTTCGAACCCGAGCTAAATCTCGACGCCGAGCTGTCGTCCGCGCGGCGTGTCACCGGTCGCACCGATCCCGGTGCCCACCTGCACACGGAGGACTCGCCATGAGCGGATCGCGCAACGACCCACCGTCGGTGTTCCAGTTCGACGGCCAGCCCGTCCCCGTGCAACCCGGCGACACCATCCTGCAGGCCGCGCAGCGCGCCGGCCACGACGTGCCGCACCTCTGCTGGCACCCCGAGGTCTCGGCCAGCGCGTCCTGCCGGGTCTGCACGGTGCACGTGCATGGCAGGCCAGTGGCCGCCTGCACCACGGCCGCGGCGGCCGGCCAGCGCGTGGACTGCCACACCACCGAACTGCGCACGCAGCGCAAGCGCCTGCTGCAGATGCTCTTTGTGGAGGGCAACCACTTCTGCCCCGGTTGCGAAAAGAGCGGCCACTGCCTGCTGCAGACCCAGGCCGAGCGCGCCGGCATGACCGACCTGCACTACGAGGCGCTCAATCCCGAGCGCCCGGTGGACGCCAGCCACCCCGACGTGCTGTTCGAGCCCAACCGCTGCATCCTGTGCCAGCTCTGCGTGCGCGCGAGCGACGAGATCGACCGCAAACAGGTGTTCGCCATCGGCGGCCACGGCATCGGCACGCGGCTGCTGATCAACAGCGACAGCGGCCGGCTGGGCGACAGTGCGCTGGCAGTAACAGACCGCGCGGCCCACATCTGCCCGGTCGGCGCGCTGCTGCCCAAGCGGGTCGGTTTTGCGGTGCCCATCGGGCAGCGCCGGTTCGACGATGCGGAGACGCGCGGATGAGAACAGACACACAAGCCCCGCGCAAGCTTCGTGTCGCCACGGTGTCACTGGCCGGCTGCTTCGGTTGCCACATGTCCTTTCTCGACATCGACGAGCGCCTGTTCGACCTGATCGAGCTGATCGAGTTCGACCGCTCGCCGCTGACCGATATCAAAACGGTGGGGCCGTGTGACATCGGCCTGGTCGAAGGTGGGCTGTGCAATGCCGAGAACGTCGAGGTGCTGCGCGCCTTCCGGGCCAACTGCCGCGTGCTGGTGGCAGTCGGCGCTTGCGCCATCACCGGCGGCCTGCCGGCGCTGCGCAACCACCTGGACGTGGGCGAGATGCTCAAGGCGGTCTACGGCGACGTGCCCAACGACCCCGAGCTGCCGCTGCCGCTCAACCGCGTGCTGCCGATCCACGAGGTGGTGCAGATCGACCACGCGCTGCCAGGCTGCCCGCCGCCTGCCGATGCCTTCTGGCAGCTGTTGCAGGACCTGATGGCCGGGCGGGAGCCGACCTTGTCCAGAGGATTGATCCGCTATGACTGAACCCACCCGATCCCTCGAAACCGCCGCCGACCCGCAGGGCCTGCGCCGCATCGTGATCGACCCGGTCTCGCGCGTCGAGGGCCACGGCAAGGTCACGCTGCTGCTGGGCGAAGACAACCGCATCCAGCAGGTGCGCCTGCACATCGTCGAGTTCCGGGGCTTCGAGCAGTTCATCGTCGGCCGGCCTTATTGGGAGGTGCCGGTGATGGTGCAGCGGCTCTGTGGCATCTGCCCGGTGTCGCACCACCTGGCGGCCACCAAGGCGCTGGACCGCGTGGTCGGCGGCTGGCCGGTGCCTGAGGCCGCCAACCAGATTCGCCGCCTGATGCACTACGGGCAGATTGTGCAGAGCCACGCGCTGCACTTCTTCCACCTGTCCTCGCCCGACCTGCTGTTCGGCTTCGATGCCGATGTCGCGC
>DAIOEI010000092.1:0-8044 GCA_036746335.1 Hydrogenophaga sp.
ATGAAGATCTTCCAGCCCAGACGCATGATCTGGTCGTAACGGAAGCGCGGGAAGGTGGCACGGATCCAGATGAACATGGACACCACCACAAAGGTCTTGATCCCCAGCCAGATCCAGCCGGGAATCCAGTTGAACACGGCGCTGTCGATGGGGGGCAACCAGCCGCCCAGGAACATCAGCACCGCCAGGATGGAGATCAGCCACATGCTGGCGTATTCGGCCAGGAAGAAGATGGCAAAACCCATGCCCGAGTACTCGACCATGTGACCAGCCACGATCTCGGCCTCACCCTCGACCACGTCGAACGGATGGCGGTTGGTTTCAGCCACACCCGAGATCAGATAGACCACAAAGATGGGCAACAAGGGCAGCCAGTTCCACGAGAGGAAGTTCAGGCCCATGTCAGCACCCATGCCCCTGGCCTGCGAGGCGACGATCTCGCCAAGATGCAAGCTGCCCGCCGTCATGACGACCACCAGGAAGCAAAATCCGATGGCGATTTCGTAGCTCACCATTTGCGCCGAAGCCCGCAATGCACCCAAGAACGCGTATTTGGAGTTGGATGCCCAGCCAGCAATGATCACGCCATACACCTCAATGGAGGTGATGGCCAGAATCACGAGCAGGCCGGCGTTGACGTTGGCAATGACCGCTTCCGGGCCAAAAGGTACCGCCACCCAGGCCGCCAGAGCGGGCATGATGGCCATGATCGGGCCCAAACGGAACAAACCCGGCGCCGCAGCGCTGGGGCTGATGATCTCTTTGGTCAGGAGCTTGACAGCGTCAGCGATCGGCTGGAGCAAACCGAACGGACCCACGCGGTTAGGGCCCAGGCGCACTTGCATGAAGCCCAGCAACTTGCGTTCCCACAGCGTCAGGTAGGCCACAGCGCCCATGAGCGGCGCGAGCACGGCCACGATCTTGATCAAGCCCCAGAGGACAGGCCAAGCGGCGCCGGTCCACCAGCTGGCGTTGATGAGGCCCAGGCCCCCGTTGTACATGGCGTCGATCATGCCGGGGCTCCTTGGGCGGCCTGCGCGTCGGCGGTGCGCTGAAGCGATGCGGCACGCCGCACCAGCGAATCGAGTTGGTAAATCGGTGCAACGCAAGGCGCATGGCCGGCCGGCGAAACGTCTGCTGCGGCCGGGCCAAAGCCACTGAAGGCGTTGCTCAGCCGGGCTGCGTCCACCACCGCACCAGACTGCACACCTGGCAGCGCAGTGGCCAGTACAGCCTGCGAACTGTCGGCATCGAAACCGGCCAGACCCATCAGGTTGCCCAAGACACGCAGCACCTTCCAGCCGGGCCGGGTATCGCCCAAAGGCTTGACCACCGCATGAAAGCTCTGAAGGCGGCCTTCGGCATTCACAAAAGAGCCCGAGGTTTCGGTGAACGGTGCGATGGGCAGCAAGACATCGCTGATCTCCATATTGGCCTTGAACGGGCTGAGCGTGACCACCATGCCGGCAGCCTTGAGGCCCTTGCTGCCCACCGCGCTGTCCGATCCGGGTTCGGTGTTGAGCAAAATCGCGGCCTTGATCTCACCGCCCAGCATTTGAGCCGCATTCAGGCCGCCCAAACCGGGCACGGCACCCACCAGCTGAGCGCCTACGGTGTTGGCCGCTTCGCACAAGTAACCGACCGTTGCACCGGTGTGCTGTCCGATCCAGTTGGCAAGCGCCAGCAAGCTCGAAGCCTTTTCATGGTGCGCGGCCGCATTGCCCAGCAGGATGGCCTTGCGATCACCCCCGAGCAGCGACTTGGCCACCGCACGGGCTTCTTCGCTCACATGCCCAGCCACCGGCGACTGCACACCCGCTTCGGCCGCCACGGCCGCTGCGATACCTGCCAGAGCAGCGACCCAGACGCTGCTGTCGGCCAGCACCGTTTGCTGGATCGGCATGGCCCAGTCCTGAGCTTGTGCGCTGAGCCGGTGAACCTGAGCGCCCTTGCGAGCCGCTTGGCGGATGCGCTGCGCGAACAAAGGATGGTCTTTGCGCAAGTGGGAGCCGATCACCAGCACCCGCTGCAGATGGGAAAGATCTGCCACCGAACAGCCCAACCAGCGCGCCTGGCCAGCGGCCGCCAGATTGCTGAAATCGGCATGACGGAGGCGGCTGTCAATGTTCTCGCTGCCCAAGCCTCTGACCAAAGCACCCGCCAAGGCCAGCTCTTCCAAAGTGCTGTGTGGGCTGGCCAGCAGACCGATGGACTTGGGCCCATGGTCTGCCTTGACTTGCTTCAGACCATTGGCCACGTATTCGAGTGCGGTCTGCCAGTCCACGGTTTTCCACTCGCCGCCCTGCTTGAGCATGGGTGCGGTCAGGCGGTCCTCGCCGTTGACAGCTTCGTAAGAGAAACGGTCGCGGTCGGCGATCCAGCATTCGTTGACCGCATCGTTTTCCAGCGGCACCACGCGCATGACCCTGTGATTCTTCACTTGCACAATCAGGTTGGCACCCGTGGAGTCGTGCGGGCTCACCGATTTGCGGCGTGAGAGTTCCCAGGTTCGGGCGCTGTAGCGGAAAGGCTTGCTGGTCAGCGCACCGACCGGACAGATGTCGATCATGTTGCCCGACAGTTCGGAGTCCACCGACTGGCCCACAAAGGTCTCGATCTCGGCGTGTTCGCCGCGGTGCGACATACCCAGCTCCATCACACCACCAATTTCCTGGCCAAAGCGCACGCAGCGGGTGCAGTGGATGCAGCGGCTCATCTCTTCCATCGAGATCAGCGGGCCGACGTCCTTGTGAAAGACCACCCGCTTTTCCTCGTCGTAGCGCGAAGCCCCGCCGCCGTAACCCACAGCCAGATCCTGCAACTGGCACTCGCCGCCCTGGTCGCAGATCGGGCAGTCCAGCGGGTGGTTGATCAGCAGGAATTCCATGACCGATTGCTGGGCCTTGATGGCCTTGTCGGACTTGGTGCGCACGATCATGCCCATGGTCACTGGTGTGGCACATGCGGGCATGGGCTTGGGGGCCTTTTCCACTTCCACCAGGCACATGCGGCAGCTGGCAGCAATGGACAGCTTCTTGTGATAGCAGAAATGCGGAATGTACGTGCCCGCCTTCTCGGCCGCATGCATGATCATGCTGCCCGGTGGGACTTCGACCTTTCGGCCGTCTAGTTCGATTTCAACCATGGTGATGCGCCTTTCGCCGGGCCGCCCCAAGAACGGCGCGCGCCCCCTTGGGGGGCAGTGAACGAATGTGAACGTGGGGGCTCATGATCATCTGGTTTCAGGCGGTGGCATCGGCCTTGATCATGGCTGCGAATTCGGGCCGGAAATGCTTGAGCATGGCGCGCACCGGCATGGCAGCGGCATCGCCCAAGGCGCAGATGGTGCGACCCATGATGTTTCCGGCGACGTTGTCCAGCAGGTCCATGTCGTAGGGCCTGCCTTCTCCGCGGTGGATTTTGTCAACCAGGCGCCACAGCCAGCCGGTGCCTTCACGACAGGGTGTGCACTGACCACAGGACTCGTGCATGTAGAAGTACGACAGACGCTTGAGCGATTCGACCATGCAGCGCGAATCGTCCATCACGATCACAGCACCCGATCCCAACATCGAGCCCGCCTTGCTGATGGAGTCGTAGTCCATGGTGCAGTCCATCATGATGGACGCCGGCAGCACGGGCGACGACGATCCACCGGGGATCACCGCCTTGAGCTGGCGACCGGTGCGCACACCGCCGGCCAATTCGAGCAATTTGGCAAACGGGGTGCCCATGGGCACTTCATAGTTGCCAGGCAGGTTCACATCGCCACTGACGGAGTAAATCTTGGTGCCGCCGTTGTTGGGCTTACCGCATTCGAGGTAGGCCTGACCGCCGTTGCGGATGATCCAGGGTACCGCCGCAAAGGTTTCGGTGTTGTTGATGGTCGTGGGCTTGCCATACAGGCCATAACTGGCGGGGAACGGCGGCTTGAAGCGCGGCTGGCCCTTCTTGCCTTCCAGCGATTCGAGCAGCGCAGTCTCTTCACCACAGATGTAGGCGCCGAAACCATGAAATGCATGGAGCTGGAACGAGAAGTTCGAGCCCATGATGTGATTGCCCAGGAATCCGGCGGCACGGGCCTCCTCCAAGGCAGTCTCGAAGCGCTCGTAGGCTTCGAAAATCTCGCCGTGGATGTAGTTGTATCCGACACTGATGCCCATGGCGTATGCCGCGATCGCCATGCCTTCGATGACGATGTGCGGGTTGTACAGCAGGATGTCGCGGTCCTTGCAGGTCCCCGGCTCGCCCTCGTCCGAGTTGCACACCAGGTACTTCTGACCCGGGAACTGGCGCGGCATGAAACTCCACTTCAAACCCGTGGGGAAGCCAGCACCACCACGACCGCGCAAGACCGAATCCTTGACGGTGGCGATCACTTGGTCCTGCGTTATGCCAACAAGGCCTGTTTCAGGGTGCGGCTCCGAACCGTCCTGCCCCAGAATCTTGCGCAGGGCCTGGTAGCCACCACGGGAAACATAGTCTTGGAGAGACCAGTTGGACCCATTGAGGTCCTTGTAAATCTGGGGCTCGATGTGGCGCCCATGAAAACAGGTCTGCACGCCGGTAGCGCTGAATTGCGACAACACCTGGTTGACGTTCATGCCTTGCCCTCCGCGGCCTTGAGGCCATCGATCAACTGGTCGAGCTTTTCATGGCTCATGAAGCTGCACATGTGGCGGTCGTTGACCAGCATCACCGGCGAATCGGCGCAGGCGCCCAGGCACTCGCTCTGCTGCAAGGTGAACAGGCCGTCGGCGGTGGTTTCGCCCATGGTCACACCCAGCTTCTTCTCCAGGTGGTGCAGCGCGGTGTAGCCGTCGCGCAATTGGCAAGGCAGGTTGGTGCAGACGTTGAGCTTGAACTTGCCCACCGGCCGCTGGTTGTACATGTTGTAGAAGGTCGTGACCTCATGCACCGCCATCACCGGCATGCCGAGGTAGGCGGCAATCGCCTGCTCGGCTTCGACGCTGACAAAACCATTTTCCTGCTGCACGATGGACAGACAGGCCATCACAGCGGACTGCGCCTGCTCGGCGGGGTATTTGGCGACCTCACGGGCAAAGCGGGCTCGCGTGGCGTCCGACAGCGCCAGGGCCTGGACAGGTCCACGGGTTTGCGAAGGGTAACTCATCGATCGATCTCTCCGAAAACGATGTCCATGGTGCCGATGATGGCCACCGCGTCGGCCAGCATGTGGCCGCGGGCCATTTCGTCCAACGTGGCGAGGTGGGCAAAACCGGGTGCGCGGATCTTCAGGCGGTACGGCTTGTTGGCGCCGTCACTCACCAGGTAAATGCCGAACTCGCCCTTGGGGTGCTCGACGGCGGCGTAGGCCTCGCCCTCGGGCACGTGGAAACCTTCGGTGAAGAGCTTGAAGTGGTGGATCAGCTGCTCCATGCTTGACTTCATCGCTTCTCGCGACGGCGGCGCCACCTTGTGGTTGTCGGTGATCACCGGACCGGGGTTCACGCGCAGCCAGTCCACGCACTGCTTGATGATGCGGTTGGACTGCTTCATCTCTTCCATGCGCACGAGATAGCGGTCGTAGGTGTCGCCGGTCTTGCCCACCGGGATGTCGAAATCCATGCGGTCGTACACGTCGTACGGCTGCTTCTTGCGCAGGTCCCAGGCGATGCCCGAGCCGCGCAGCATGGGGCCGGTCATGCCCAGGTTGAGTGCGCGCTCTGGGGGCACAACGCCAATGCCCACGGTGCGCTGCTTCCAGATGCGGTTATCGGTCAGGAGCGTGTGGTATTCGGCTAGGTAAGTGGGGAAACGCCGAGTGAAGTCGTCGATGAAATCGAGCAGCGAGCCCTGGCGGTTGGTGTTCATCTCCGCCATCGCCTTGGCGTTGCGGATCTTGCTGTGCTTGTACTGCGGCATGCTGTCCGGCAGGTCGCGATAGACACCGCCCGGACGGAAGTAGGCCGCGTGCATGCGCGCACCCGAGACCGCCTCATACATATCGAACAGGTCTTCGCGCTCGCGGAACGCGTAGATGAGGATGGTGGAGCTGCCACAGTCGTTGCCGTGCGAGCCGAGCCACATCAGGTGGTTGAGCAGGCGGGTGATCTCGCTGAACATCACGCGGATGTACTGCGCACGGATCGGCACCTCGATGCCCAGCAGTTTCTCGATGGCCAGGCAGTAGGCGTGTTCGTTGCACATCATGGACACATAGTCCAAGCGGTCCATGTAGGGCAGCGACTGGATGTAGGTCTTGTGCTCGGCCAACTTCTCGGTGGCGCGGTGCAACAGGCCGATGTGCGGGTCGGCACGTTGTACGACTTCGCCGTCGAGCTCCAACACCAAGCGCAACACACCGTGCGCAGCGGGGTGCTGAGGGCCCAGGTTCAGGGTGTAGTTTTTGATTTCGGCCATTTCAGTGCAGGCCTCCGTAGTTGTCTTCTCGGATCACCCGCGGGGTGATTTCACGCGGCTCGATCGTGACCGGCTCGTACACCACACGCTGGCGTTCCGCGTCGTAGCGCATTTCCACATGACCCGATAAAGGAAAGTCTTTGCGAAACGGATGACCGATGAACCCGTAGTCGGTCAGGATGCGGCGCAAATCGTTGTGACCTTCAAAGACGATGCCGTACAGGTCAAAAGCCTCCCGCTCGTACCAGTTGGCCGAATTCCACAGCAAGGACACCGAGTCGAGCAAGGGGAAGTCGTCCTCCGGGCAAAACACACGAACCCGAAGACGTTGATTGAGGCTGACCGACAAGAGGTGCACCACTGCCGCAAACCGAGGCCCTTCCCAGCGGCCGTCGCCGTAGGTGGAATAGTCCATCCCGCAAAGATCGATCAGTTGCTCAAAACGGGCCTCAGGAGCGTCGCGCAAGCTTTGCATGACGGCCAGGTAATCGGCCGCAGCAACCTGGAGCGTGACCTCGCCCCGCTCCACGGTGATCGATTTCACTTGGTCACCCAACAAGGCAGACAAAGACGCGGCAACCGCGTCTGGCGCGGTAGCGCAAGGAGTAGCGTTTTCGCTCATGAAGTATCTTTCTGGCGCAAAGCTGCTGGCAACAACACCGTCAGGCGCGTGCGATGGTGTTGGTGCGCCGGATTTTTTGCTGCAGTTGAATGATGCCGTAGAGCAAAGCCTCGGCGGTGGGCGGACAACCCGGCACATACACATCCACCGGCACGATGCGATCGCAGCCGCGCACCACCGAGTAGCTGTAGTGGTAGTAGCCACCCCCGTTGGCGCACGATCCCATCGACAGCACCCAGCGCGGCTCGGCCATCTGGTCGTACACCTTGCGCAAAGCGGGTGCCATCTTGTTGCACAAGGTGCCGGCAACAATCATCAGATCGGACTGGCGAGGACTCGCACGAAACACCTCGGCACCAAAACGGCCAAGGTCGTAGCGCGCTGTCGCCGCATGCATCATCTCGACCGCACAACAGGCCAGACCAAAGGTCATAGGCCAAAGCGATCCGGTCTTGGCCCAATTCACCACTGCGTCGTAGCTGGTGGTGGCAAAGCCTTCCTTGAACACGCCTTCAATCATGTAGGACTCCAGAACCCACCAGCACGCTCGGCACCGGTTGAGCAAGCCGCCTCAGCGGAAATCACTCCCAATCGAGAGCGCCCTTTTTCCACTCGTAGGCGAATCCAACCAGCAAAATGGCCAGAAACACCACGCCCGCCCAGAATCCCGTGGCACCAATATCGGCAAATGCCACGGCCCAGGGAATCAAAAAGGCGATCTCGAGATCAAAAAGGATGAACAGGATGGCGACCAGGTAGTAGCGCACATCAAACTTCATGCGCGCATCCTCGAAGGCTTCGAAGCCGCATTCATAAGGAGAATTTTTTTCCGCATCAGGGCGGTTGGGCCCCAGGATGTAACCCAACACCTGAGGAATAATCCCGACGGCGATACCCATCAGAATGAACAAGAGAACGGGAAGGTACTCCGAGAGACTCATCTTGGGTTATTCCGCTGACATGGCCAGCGGCCATGTTTTCCAAAGATTGGTGCCGACGGCGAGACTCGAACTCGCACAGCTTTCGCCACTACCCCCT
>DAIOEI010000093.1:0-7935 GCA_036746335.1 Hydrogenophaga sp.
GAGATCCGGTGATCCTGGCGGGCATCGTGTCGGACTTTCGTGTCATCAACGGGCAACGCGGCAAGCTGGCCTTTCTCAAAATCGACGACACCTCGGCGGTGATGGAAGTCAGTGCCGACGAGAACCTGATTCATCAGCACCGCAACCTGCTCAAGGACGACGAGCTCATCGTGGTGCAGGCTCTGGCGCAGCCCGATCGCTTTTCGGGTGGCTTGCGGCTGAAGATCCAGCAGATCTGGGATCTACCGGCGGCCCGTTGCCGTTTCGGCAAGTACCTGCGGGTGGGCGGCCACGGCGCCGCACCTGCCGTGGCCGCGCTGGTGCGCGAGTTCCCGCCCCGGCGGGAGCTGACCGACCAGGGCGAACTGGTGCGTGGTCTGCCGGTGCGGCTGGCGGTGCAACGCGAGGGTGCACAGTGCGAGCTGCAGCTGGACGAAAGGGCCCTGTTCTTCCCCACCGATGCGGCCTTGGCCAGTTGGACAGCCCAGGCACATGGGCAGCGGGCAGAGGTGGTGTTCGACTGACAATCTCAGCACAATTCGACCGCTTGCACTGGCGAAAATGTGTACTTTGGGCCGATACCGTCGCATGTTCAGCTACACCATGGCTCAATTTTCGGCCCAATCTGCCGATAATTAATGCATGTCAACGATGAAATTGCAACACAAGGCTTGGGCGCTGATCCTGATCGTTGTCGGCGTGTCCGCAGTCAGTGCCATGCTGGGGGCTCGTTACATCGTCGGCGAATCTTTTGATCGTCTGGAGCAGGAGCGAGCCCAGCGCGAGGGAGAGCGGGCGCGTCGTGTGCTCCTTCAGCAGCACCAGGCCCTGGTCGCCAACGCGCGGGACTACTCCTACTGGATCGATACCGTCCGGTTACTCGCCGGAACACAACCCGGGTTCATGTGGGAGAACTTCGACGCCGAGAGTCTGGGCTACCTGCGAATTTCCGAGGTGCTCGTTTATGACTCCAAAGGTCTGGTGCATGCCACGGTAGCAGCGGCAGGCGAAGACGAACTGGGGGAAGTCAGCCCCGAACGGGCGGCCGACTTGCGACCGCTGGCCATGTCGGTGGTGGCCTCGGGCGATCTCAAACAAGTGTTGCGCACCTTCCGGCATGTGGACGGACAGCTTGAGCTGGTGGTGGCGGCGGCCATCCACGACCCCGACGATGCGGGAGCGCGGATACGGGGCGTGATGGTGATGGTGCGGCTTTTTGATGCCGAGGAGCTCGCGCGTCTGGCCGATGTGCTGATGACACCCACCCGGCTGTCGTTCAATGAAGTCGATCATGGCGGGGAAGACATCCATGTGGTGGCGCTGGATGCAGACCACGACGAACTGCATGCGGTCTTGAGAGACCACCGGGACCAGCCGGTGGCTGCGCTGGTGCTCACCCTGGACAGGCAGTTGCAGCAAAAGGCGCAGGCCTTGACCTGGCAAGGCATGGCCCTGGTCGGCCTGGCCGGGCTGGTGGCCAGCGTTTTGCTGGTCTGGCTGCTCAACCGCCTGATCCTGCAGCGTTTGCAGCGGTTGCACGGCGACGTGCAACGCATCACCCTGCAGGGGCCGGTGCTGGCCAGCCCGTTGCAGCCGCAGGGCAACGACGAGCTCACCCGCCTGGAAGAAGGCATCAACACGCTGCTCGACCGGGTGCGGCAAGAGGTGCAGGCCCAGCAGGAGGCCCACGCGCAACATGAGTCATTGCAACTGCAGCTGATGCAGAGCCAGAAGACCGAGGCCCTGGGCCGGTTGACCGGGGGCATTGCCCACGACTTCAACAACTCGCTGGCGGCGATCACCGGCTGGGTGCGGCTGGCATCGGAAGACCTCCAGGACCTCGACCATCCCAGTCACGAAGCCCTGCAGCAAGCGCTCAAGGCCATCCGCTACGCCGATGGCCTGATGCGCCAGCTGCTGGCCTTTGGCCGGCAAAGTCCACCCAAGTTCCGGCGCATGCACTGGAGCAACCTCATCGACGAAACCCGCCAGCTGGTGACGGCCGGCTTGCTCAAGCGCTGTGAGGTGACGGTGGATTACCAGGTGGACGACGACGAAGTCGACGCCGACCCGACCCAGATGCAGCAGGTACTGGTCAATCTGCTCATCAACGCGTCGGATGCGATGCAAGGCGAGGGCCTGATCAGCCTGGTGCTCGATGCGGTGGAGCTGCCGGTTTTGCCTGGTCTGGAACTTTTGCCGGGCGCTGCGGCGCTGGAGCCGGGCCGCTACCTGCGTTTGCAGGTTCAGGACCATGGTCCGGGCATTAAGGCCGAAGACCTCGACCGCATTTTTGACCCCTTCTTTTCCACCAAAGGCAAGGGCCGGGGCACAGGCCTGGGCCTGGCCGTGGTGCAGGGCATCGTCGCGCGCCACGGCGGGGCGGTGGGTGTGACCAGCGTACTGGGGGAAGGCGCCACTTTCATTCTCTACCTGCCGGTGACCCGGAGCAGCGTGTCGGTCCCCCCGGTCACGCAACCGGGTGGTTGGCAAGGGCAGGGGCGCACGGTGCTGTTTGTGGACGACGACCAGTCGGTGCGCCACGCCTGGAGCGCCCTGCTCGAGCGCAAAGGATGGCAAGTGACACGTGCGCGGGACGGAGAAGAAGCCTGGAGCCAGTTCACCCAGACCGGCAAGCGCTGGGATGTGGTGTTGACCGACCAGTCGATGCCCCGGCTGGACGGTGTGGGTCTGGCGCTGCGCATCCGGCAGACCGAATCGCCGCCGCCCATCGTGCTCATGAGTGGTCATGTCAACGAAGTCCCGCCCGAACAATTGGAACGCCTGTTTGTGGCGGTGCTGCACAAGCCGGTGGATGCCCAGGAGCTTGAGCAGGCCTTGGAGAATGCGCTGGCAAGGGATCAATAGGCCAGTCATGGAGCGGACGACGGGGTGTAAACCCGTTGATGCGCGAGCGGCTTCGGTGGCCGCGCTGTGCAACCACCGATCGCCTTCGGCGAATGTCGGGTGCACGGGCCGTGCGTGAAATCGGCAGGTGTTTTTTAGGACACCTGGGCGTTCTGGAAACAATGGTGAATCGAGCCCCGGCGTGTTGCGCATGGGGTTTGATCACCCGTGTTTCTTGCAGGGAGCAGTACCAGCATGTCCGAACCCCATTTCGACTCGCAGTCAGACCTTCTGGTCAGCGCCATGGCCGATACCCGTCTGGGTTTTCACTTGGGGCAACATGTTCCCGAGATGTGGGGCTTGGGGTCTGTACAGCAGTTGGCACCTGGCCAGACACTGTCGGATCGCGGTGCGCGCGCCGTGCATCTGGTGTTGCAAGGGCGCTTGAGCGCGCCGCAGGGCGTGTGGCACGGCCCTGGCAACCACTTTCCCGCTCCTCGCGAACCGCTGACAGCGCTGGACGACCCTACCACCGTCTGGACCCTGGACCCGACCCAATACGCCTGGCGCGCGCCCGCCAACCAGGCGTTGCGCAACATCTGGGCCCGGGCCATGCAAGCGGCCCGCGCCGACGAGCGGGCGGCGGGGCCACCACCGCAATTGCCCGACCCCTCCACCCTGTGCGACCACCACCATCCGGCGATCCGCACGCTGGCGCAACGCATGCGTCGCGAAACGCCTGCCGCGACTGCACAGGCTATTTTTCACGCCATCCAGCGCATGCCCTACCGCTTTGGCCTCTGGCAGGAAACCGCCTCTCGCACGCTGGCGCGGGGCAGCGGCGTGTGCACCACCAAGGCCAATCTACAGGTGGCCTTGCTGCGCGCGCTGGACATCGAGGCCGGTTTTGTCGAGGTGCCGCTGGACATTGGCGTGCTGGGCGTGCTCATGCCCGATGCCTGGCGCGCCCTCATGCGCACCCAGGTCAAACACTATTTTGCGGCGGTCCGGCTTTCCGGCCGCTGGCATCCGGCCGATGCCTCGTTCTGCGACCCGAGTTGCCAGCTGTTCACCCAGGCGGCGCCCTACCTGGGAGCGCTGGTGCCTTGCTGGTTTGACGAGGGGCGGCCGTTTCACCCGGTGGCCTACATCCAGGGAACAGACCCCTTTGACATCCAGGTGCTGCCGCACATTCATGATGAAATGGGCAAAAAGAGCCGCTTCCTGCCCCGCCACTTCGAGGCCATGAACACGCGGCTGGACCACACCGGGCGCAGCATGGCGCCCACAGCGGTGCCAGCGCAGCCGCTTCCAAGCGTCGAGCTTCAAGCCGAAAGCCACCGATGAGCCTGTATTTCTGGGACTTCTCCGCACCCACCCCCAGCCCGCTGGGCGATCACGACGTGCCCCTGGTGTCGCAGCGCCTGGCCGGGCGCCGCATTGCCCTGCTGGTGACCGGCGGCATTGCCGCCATGAAGACCCCGCAACTGGCGCGCGGTCTGCGCCGGCATGGCGCCAGCGTGGTGGCCTTTGCGTCTGACGAGGCGCTGCGCTACGTGGCGCGCGAAGCGCTGGAATGGGCCACCTGCGCGCCGGTGGTGAGCAGCCTGAGCTGGGCGGCCGAACACCTGTCGGACGGCGCGCCTTTTGATGCCTACCTGGTGGCCCCGGCCACCCACAACACGATTGCCAAGATGGCAGCCGGTGTGGCCGACACCGTGGTCACCGCAGCGCTGGCCTCGGCCATCGGGCGCATGGAGCAGGGGCGCACCCGCATTCTGGTGGCGCCCACCATGCACGGCACCCTGCACAACAGCCTGCTGGTGGACAACGCGCGCAAGCTGGCCGCGCTGGGGGTGCGTTTTGTGGCCCCGCACGACGCCTACGGCAAACACAACCTGCCCGGCACCGAGCTGCTGTGCATCGCCGTGGGCCAGGCCCTGAGCGCCTCGCCGCTGGCGGGGCGGCGCATTCTGGTGACCGCCGGGCCCACGCCGGTGCCGATCGATGGCGTGCGCCGCATCGTCAACCGGTTCCGGGGTCGGCTGGGCGCCGCCATTGCCGAGGAGCTGGTCTGGCGCGGCGCCGATGCCGAACTGCTGCTGGGCGACGGCGCCTGGCGACCCACCACGCCGATGCCTGTGAGCGTGGTGCGCACCTTTGACGAATACCGCGATGCGGTGATGGAGCGGGCGCAGCACGGCCTGTTTGCCGGTGTGTTTTCAGCGGGTGTGGCCGACTACCGGCCCCAGCAGGTGGTGCCCGGCAAAATTCCCTCGGGTCAGCCGGTGCTGACGCTGCCCCTGGTGCCCACCGAAAAGGTGATTGATCTGGCCTGCGCTGCCGCGCCCGCCATGGCCTGTGTGGCCTTCAAGTACCTTGAAGGGGTGAGCGAGGACGGTCTGGTGCAGGTGGCCGCAAAGCGGCTGGGGCGCGCCGGGCTGGTGGTGGCCACCCGCGGCGAAGACACCCGGGGCAGCGCGCAGCGGGCCTGGATGGTGCAGGCCAGTGGCGTCACAGCGGTCGAGGGCAAACCCGCCATCGCCGCGTTTGTGGCCGATCACCTGGAAGCGCTGGCCCGCAGCTGAAGCAGCCGCCCGCGACCACCCTCCGCGCGTCGGCCCTCTCACAGTCGGCCCTCTCACAGGCGCACGCAGGTAAAATCAGGGTTTTCCCGGCAGACACCTTTGTAAAAGCAACACCCACGGATCAGCAAGCCCGGCCACCATGGCGTGTTCAGGGCTTCCTCCGCGCCCACCGGGCAGACGGGGCGTGTTGCGCCTCCGCGCTTTTCCATTCACCGAGCTGTCCTGCCGTCGGCTCATCCCGGGGTCGGGTCCTTTTTGATCTGCCCATCTCCATCCAAAGCTGCGATGAACTCCTTGAAACAGAACTGGTTTTCCAACGTCCGAAACGACCTGCTGGCAGGCCTGGTGGTGGCGCTGGCGCTCATCCCCGAAGCCATTGCCTTCTCCATCATCGCGGGGGTGGACCCGAAGGTGGGTCTGTACGCCTCGTTCTCCATCGCCGTGATCATCGCCTTCATGGGCGGGCGCCCCGGCATGATCTCGGCCGCCACCGGCGCCATGGCGCTGGTGATGGTGGTGCTGGTCAAGGAGCATGGCTTGCAGTACCTGCTGGCCGCCACCGTGCTCACTGGTGTGCTGCAGGTGATCGCGGGCTGGGTGAAGCTGGGTGTGCTGATGCGCTTTGTCTCGCGTTCGGTGGTCACCGGCTTTGTGAACGCCCTGGCCATCCTGATTTTCATGGCGCAACTGCCCGAATTGAATCCGCAGACGGTGGGTGTGACCTGGCATGTGTACGCCATGACGGCCGCGGGCCTGGCCATCATCTACGGCCTGCCTTACCTCACCAAGGCGGTGCCCTCGCCCCTGATCACCATCGTGGTGCTGACCGCGTTCTCGATCTGGATGGGCCTGGACATCCGCACCGTGGGCGACATGGGCGAGCTGCCCGACAGCCTGCCGGTGTTCCTGATCCCGGACATTCCGCTGAACTTCGAGACACTCCAGATCATCTTGCCGTATTCGCTCACGCTGATGGTGGTGGGCCTGCTCGAATCGCTGATGACGGCCACCATCGTGGACGACCTGACCGACACCAAGAGCGACAAGAACCGCGAGTGCGTGGGTCAGGGGGTGGCCAACATCGCCACCGGCTTCATCGGCGGCATGGCGGGCTGCGCCATGATCGGCCAGTCCATCATCAACATCAAGTCGGGTGGTCGCGGGCGCTTGTCCACGCTGAGCGCTGGCCTGTTCCTGCTCCTGATGGTGGTGTTTCTCGGTGACTGGGTGGCCCGCATTCCCATGGCGGCGCTGGTGGCCGTGATGATCATGGTGTCCATCGGCACCTTCAACTGGGGCTCGATCCGCAACCTGCGCGAGCACCCCAAAAGCTCCAGCGCGGTGATGCTGGCCACCGTGGCTGTGACCGTGGCCACCCACGACCTGGCCATGGGCGTGCTCACCGGGGTGCTGCTGTCGGGCTTTTTCTTTGCACACAAGGTGGGGCAGATCCTGCGCATCCGATCCCAGTCGGGTGACGAAGGGCGCAGCCGCACCTACACCGTCACCGGCCAGGTGTTCTTCGCCAGCGCCGAGCGCTTTGCCGAGGCGTTTGACTACAAGGAAGTGGTGGACACGGTGCACATCGATGTCAGCCGCGCGCACTTCTGGGACATCACGGCCATCAGTGCACTGGACAAGGTGGTGCTGAAATTCCGGCGTGAAGGCACCGAAGTGGAGGTGATTGGCCTGAATGAAGCCAGCGCCACCATGGTGGACCGCTTTGCGGTTCACGACAAAGACGGCGCCGACGACATGCTGATGGGCCACTGAACGGGAGCACAAACATGAATACCACCGACAACAAAGTGCTCGCCTGTGTGGACCTCTCGCCCTACGCTCAACACGTGGCCGACCATGCCGCCTGGGCGGCGGCGCGCATGGCCGCGCCGCTGGAGTTTTTGCATGTGATCGACCGCCACCCGGCCTTGAAGGGCAGCCAGGACCACAGCGGAGCCATTGGAGCGAATGCCGAAGAAAACCTGCTGAAAAACCTGAGCGATCAGGATGCTGTCCGCACCCGCGCCGAGCGGGAGGCGGCGCGCAGCTTCTTGCAAGGCCTGCGCGAGCGTGCGCTGGCCGCTGGCGCCAGCCCGGTCGACACGCGTCAGCGCCATGGTGATCTGGACGAAACCCTGCACGAACAGCAAGAAGGCGTGCGCCTGTTTGTGTTGGGGCGCCGCGGTGAGTCGGCTCATAGCACCCAGAGCATGCAGCGCGACCTGGGGCGGCATGTGGAGCGCGTGGTGCGGGCGCTCAACCGGCCCATCCTCACCGTGACCGAGGGCTTCAAGGCGCCCGAGCGGGTGCTGATCGCGTTTGATGGCAGCGCCATCACCCGCCGTGGCATCGACATGGTGGCCAGCAGCCCGCTGTTCAAGGGCTTGCCGATCCACCTTTTGATGGCGGGCAAGCCCAGCCAGGACGGCCCCAGACACATGGATTGGGCCACCGAAAAGCTCGAAGCCGCCGGGTTCGGGGTGGTGGGCGAGATCGCGCC
>DAIOEI010000094.1:0-7933 GCA_036746335.1 Hydrogenophaga sp.
ACGCGCATGGCCAGTTGCTGGATGCGCGGCGCAAAGGTGGCGCTGAACATCATGGTCTGCTGGCGCTGGCTGGTGAGGTCGTTGACTTCGGCCAGATCGTCGGAAAAGCCCAGATCCAGCATGCGGTCGGCTTCATCGACCACCAGGAATTGCACCTGATCGAGCTTGAGCTGTTGCGAACGCTGCAGGTCGAGCAAACGGCCAGGGGTAGCGACCACGAGGTCGGCGTTCTGCAGTTTGGCAATTTGCAACTGGTAGGGCATGCCGCCCACCACGTTGGCGATCCGCAGGCCGCGGCAATAGCGGACCAGGTCGATCGCGTCGTTCGCCACCTGCTGCGCCAGCTCGCGCGTGGGGCACAAGATCAGCGCGCCGGGTGTGGCGGCCTTGAAATTGCGTGGGCTGGTCGGGTCTTTGCGCTTGGGGCGCTTGGGCGCTGGCTCGCCTTTGGCCAGGGCATCGGCAGCGGCCTTCTCGAAGGCTTGGCGCTCGGCCTCGGCCTGGGCTTGCTGCTGTGCCAGCAAGGTATGCAGCACCGGCAAAAGGAAGGCAGCGGTCTTGCCGCTGCCGGTCTGGCTGGAGACCATCAGGTCGGCATACCGCTCATCGGCCAGATGCTCGGCACGCAAGGCCTTGGGGATCACCAGGTTCTGTACCTGGGTGGGTTGCTCGTAGCCCAGATCGGCCACGGCCTGCACCAGCTCGGGTGCCAAACCCAGGACCTGGAAACCGTTAGGTGCCTGCGGCTCGGCCAGTGCGGTTGCACTGGGGTCTGCCAGGTGGTCTTGGGAAAGGTCGGCTGCGGTTTCAGCTGCCATGTCGGCAACCAAGGTGCCGTTTTCTTCAAAAGAGTCGCTCATGTTCGTCCTTGCGCAAAAGGCGCAATTGATCGAAGCAAGCTCAAGGAATGGCTCCGCCAGTTTTGGCGGGCACAGCTCCTGCGCGCTTGATCCGTTCGTGGTTACAAAACATCAACCATCAAACGGTCAACGCGCCTTGGCTGTCGGGTTTCCTGAGGGAAACGATCCGCAATGCCGGGAGCGAATGACTCCATCCGTCACACCACCAACATGGGAGGTTGGTGGGCGGGCTGCCGGTTCCGCAAAGCGAACCTGTCAACCTGGAAATCGGGGAGCCTGGTGTGTGAGGCAGATGCACAAAAACTGCACTGTCATTCAGCGCAGCCTTGGATTATGACACGATTCAGGGAAAACCCGCAACCTCGATCCTGCACTCATCAGGCTCGCAAGGCAGCAGAGACAATATGAAACAGAATGGCCGCCAACACGGCGGTAGCAGGCACCGTCACAATCCAGGCAGCCACAATGCGCAGCACCGCAGAGCCCTTGACCAGTTCCTTTTTGTAGGCCTTTTTCAAGGCTTTTTGTTCTTTTTTGGCGAACAGCGCACCCTCGGTGGCTTCGTGCTGTTTGGCCCGCCGCTTCATCTCGGCCAGCATGCGTTTTTTCTCGCTGACTTCGGCCATCTCAAACCTTTGCAGATAGGCTTCCACTGCGGCCCGGTCTTCGCCCTGGTGCCCGGCGAATACGGCCGCCTCCATCTTGGCGTAGTTCACTTTGAGCAACTCGCGCAAGAACCCCACACCAAACACCGCGCCGATGGTGACGTGGGTGGTTGAGACCGGCATGCCCAACTGTGAGGCCACGATCACGGTGATGGTGGCGGCCATGGCGATGGCGTAGGCCCGCATGTTGTCGAGTTCGGTGATTTCTTTGCCAACGGTGCGGATCAGCTTGGCGCCGTAGAGGGCCAGACCAACGGCCAGGCCGAGTGCGCCCAGCAGCATCACCCACAACGGAGTGGCTGCTTTGGTGGCCACCGCGCCCGCTTTGACCGCTTCATAGATGGCCGCCAGCGGCCCCACAGCATTTGCCACATCGTTGGCGCCATGGGCAAAACTCAACAAAGCCGCTGAACACACCAACGGCCAGGTGAACAGGCGGTTCACGCCGTCTTTGCTGTTGTCCTGGCGCTGTGCCATGCGCGCCACCGGTGCCCGAACGGGCAGCCCAGACCACCATGGCAAACCCAGCACCCAGGACCAGAGCAAGCCAGAAGCTGACCTTGACCAACTGACCCAGTCCCTTGAGCATCATGTAAGTGCCAAAGGCCCAGGCCATGACCGCGATCAACCAGGGGACGGCACGCGCAGCAGCCTGCGTCATTTCATTGCGGTAGGTGATGCTGCGCTTGATCACGTAGAGAAAAACCGCGGCGATGGCACCGCCATCAAGGGCGAGATCACCCAACTGGCCACGATGGCACCGATGGTGCCCCAGTTCACGAGGCCCCAGCCACCCGCAGCAATGCCGGCGCCCATCACCGCACCAATGATGGAGTGGGTGGTAGACACCGGGGCCCCAATGGCCGTGGCCAGGTTGAGCCAGAGCGCGCCGGCCAACAACGCAGAAAACATCACCCACGCAAACAGGGCCGGGTCGGTGATGGCCTTGCTGTCGATGATGCCGCCCTTGATGGTTCCCACCACCTCGCCGCCTGCGACGATGGCTCCCAACGCCTCGAATACAGCAGCAACGGCAATGGCCCAGCCCATGGTCATGGCGCCCGAACCTACGGCGGGCCCCATGTTGTTGGCCACGTCGTTGGCACCAATGTTCATGGCCATGTAGCCACCCACCACCGCAGCAACAATCAACAGCCAGACCGAGGCTGGCGAGAGCCCCACCACATTGGCACCGGTCAAGGAGGCATAGACACCAACGGCCACCAGAAAGGCCAGGGCAGAACCCAGTTGCAGAGCGTCCATGTGACGCACGAAGAAGGGATGACGCGCTCTTTTTGTCATGAATAAGTCTCTTTTATGTCATGATTTTGACATGTAATAGACACACAAAAAGCACAAGCATCCTGCTTCTTGAAAATGTTTGGGCCGCGCTGAAACGCCAGAGCAGCGCTTGATCACTCAGCGCAGCATGTGTGCGCGGTAGTGTTCCAGCTCGTCGATAGACTCGTGCACATCGGCCAGCGCGGTGTGCTTTTGCTGCTTTTTGAACGCGCTGTAAACCTCGGGCCGCCAGCGCTTGGCGAGTTCCTTGAGCGTGCTCACGTCGAGGTTGCGGTAGTGCAGGTAGGCCTCCAGCCGGGGCATGTACTTCACCAGAAAGCGCCGGTCCTGGCTGATGGTGTTGCCGCACAGGGGCGAGGCGTTCTTGGGCACATAGCGCCCGATGAAGGCCAGCAGTTGCTGCTCGGCCTGCGCCTCGGTCAGGACGCTGGCCTTGACCTTGTCGATCAGGCCGCTCTTGCCGTGGGTGCCCTTGTTCCAGTTGTCCATGGCGCCGAGCAACTCTTCGGTCTGGCGAATCACCAGCACCGGTCCCTCGACGCGCGGGGTCAGTTGGGGGCCGGTGATCACCACAGCGATCTCCAGCAAGCGCTCTTTTTCCGGATCAAGTCCGCTCATTTCGCAATCGAGCCAGACCAGGTTCTGGTCGCTCTTGGTCAGTTCTGGTGTTGAAGCTGTGTTGGCGGTGGGGGCTTGGGGAGTTGTGTCGGTCATGCTCGAATTTTCGCCCAAGCCAGCCCCCACTTTCCGGTGGCAGCCAACTCCACATATCCGCCTCACTCAAGCGCAAAGCTCAACGGCAAAGCCCGTGCTTGGATAGACTCTCGGTATGGACGAACCTTCTTTCTTGCTCACCGCCGTTTTTTGTGCCTTTCTGGTCGCTGGTTTGATCACGCGCACGCTGCTATCGAGCCGACAAATCCGTCATGTAGCGCGCCACCGCAACCAGGTACCTACCGCTTTTACCAGCACCATCTCACTCGAAGCGCATCACAAAGCGGCCGACTACACCATCACCAAGGCCCGCTTTGGCCTGCTGGAAGTCTCCCTGGAGGCGGCCGTGCTGTTGGGCTGGACGCTGCTCGGCGGCCTGGACTGGCTCAACCAGAGCCTGCTGGCGCTCATGGGTGGGGGCATGGCGCAGCAACTCGCCCTGTTGGGCAGTTTTGCGCTCATCGGCGCCCTGATCGGCCTGCCCATGTCCTGGTGGAGCACTTTCCGGATCGAGGAGCGTTTTGGGTTCAACAAGACCAGCCTGGGCTTGTGGCTGGCCGACCTGCTCAAGGGGGGCCTGGTGGGGGCCTTGATCGGCCTGCCCATTGCTGCGCTGGTCCTGTGGCTGATGAATGCGGCCGGGCCAGGCTGGTGGCTGTGGGCCTGGGGCGTCTGGATGGGTTTTAACCTCCTGATGCTGCTGCTCTACCCCACCTTGATCGCACCGCTGTTCAACAAGTTCGAACCTCTGCAAGACGAAAGCCTGCGGGAGCGGGTAAGCGCACTCATGGCTCGATGTGGCTTCGCGGCCAAGGGTCTGTTCGTGATGGATGGCAGCCGCCGCAGCGCTCACGCCAACGCCTATTTCACCGGCTTTGGCGCCGCCAAGCGGGTGGTGTTTTTTGACACCTTGCTCAAGCAACTGAACCCCACCGAGATCGACGCGGTGTTGGCCCACGAACTTGGCCACTACAAACGGCGCCACATCGTGCAGCGCGTGGTGCTGCTGTTTGCGCTGAGCCTGCTGGGTTTCGCGGTCTTGGGCTGGGTTTCCGGGAAAGCCTGGTTTTACACCGGCCTGGGGGTGGAGCCTTCGCTGGGTGCCCCCAATGACGCACTGGCCTTGATCCTGTTCCTGCTCGCCAGCCCGCTGGTCACCTACTTCCTTTCCCCATTGATGGCCCAGCTCTCGCGCCGCCATGAGTTTGAGGCCGATGCCTACGCCATGGACAAAACCAACGGGCAAGACCTGGCCAATGCACTGCTCAAGTTGTACAAAGACAATGCCAGCACGCTCACACCCGACCCGCTGTTTGCCCGCTTCTATTACTCCCATCCCCCCGCCAGCGAACGCATCGCCCGCTTGCTGAGCGCCCCAGGCGCGCTCGCGTGAGGCAGCGTTTGTCTCTCCTGGCACCCAGGGGCGCCGCTTGAGCCGGCCCGGCGCTTCCAGTCGACCCGGCAGCGGCCCATCCCCTGGCAGTGGCCAGGCGTTGCTCAGCGGCCTGGTGGTCGCCGCCTTTGGTCGGCACTGCCTGGTGGAAAGCCCGGACGGGAGTCGCCGCATTTGCCACCCCCGGGGCAAAAAAAGCGCCGTGGTGGTGGGCGACCGGGTTCATTGGCTGCCCACGGGTGACGAAGGCAGCATCGAAGCGGTTCTGCCCCGCCACAACCTGTTCTACCGGCAAGACGAGCTGCGCACCAAGTCCTTCGCCGGCAATCTGGACCAGTTGCTGGTGTTGATTGCTGCCGATCCGGAGTTCTCGGAGCGGCAACTGGCCAGAGCGCTGATCGCCGCCGAGGCCGAGCGCATCCCGGTGCTCATCGTGCTCAACAAGCGAGACCTGCAACCCGCCTTCGACCGCGCCTGGGACCGCCTCGCCAGCTACCGGCAGATGGGTTGCACGGTGCTGCCGCTGCAGCTCAAGGACAGTCAGGCGGACGGGCAGGAATCCGGCCTGGACGAGCTGACCCAGCGTTTGCATGGCAAAACCACGCTGGTGCTCGGCCCTTCGGGTGTGGGCAAAAGCACCTTGGTCAACCGGTTGATTCCGCTGGCCCAGGCCCAGACCGGTGAAGTCTCCAGAGCCCTCAACTCGGGCAAACACACCACCACCAGCACCACCTGGTACTGGATGGATGCCGAGCGGCGTACCGCCCTGATCGATTCACCTGGCTTTCAGGAGTTTGGCCTGAACCACATCGAACCCATGCACCTGGCCCAGTTCATGCCCGACTTGCGCGCCAAGCTGGGCCATTGCCGTTTCTACAACTGTACCCACCTGCACGAGCCAGGCTGCGGGGTTCGCGACCAGGTGGGCAGCGAGGAACCAGCGCAGCGACCATCCGGGGCGAAGGATGTACCAACACCCGCCATTCAGGCCCAGCGCTACCGCATTTACCAGGAACTGTTCGAAGAGCTGTCCAACCGGCGCACGTATTGAACCCGGGTCGACAAAAGAGCAGCTCGGCCTGAGCGCTCAGCCCACCAGGCGGGCGAGTGTGAGCAGGGCCAGCAGCAGCATCCACAGCACCACACTGCGCCACACCAGCCCCACTGCACTGGCCAGATGAGCCAGTTGGGGAGCCACCCGCGCACTGGCGGGCTCCGACTCCGACGTTGCCACCGGGTCTGCCCAGGGCGCCAGCCGCACGCCCAGCGCACCCGACGTGGCCGCCAGCAGCACGCCGTCGTTTCCGGGCGCAAAACGCTCGGCCTCATCCCGCCAGGCCGAAATCGCTTCTTCAAAATTGCCGACGATGGCGAAACCCAGGGCTGTGGCTCGCGCTGGCACATGGTCCACCCAGGCCCAGCCCCGAGTGGCCGCCTGCTGCAAGGCTTCGCTGGGCGTGCCTTCCGGGCGCGCACGCCAGTTGCGGGACAGGTATTCGGCCATGCGGTAGAACACCGCACCCGCCGGCCCCATTCCCAACACCCAGAAGACCACAAAACAGCCCAGCACGCCAAACACATGGCGGTGCGCTGCCAGCACAGACTGCTCGATCACCTGGCGCAACAACTCGGTGCGCGGCAGGCTGCTCACATCCACCCGCAACCAGGCTGCCAGCAGCTCGCGAGCCCGCAGGTCATCACCCGTCTCCAGCGCCTGTCGAATGTTGGTGAAATGGTGGCTGAACTGCCGAAACCCCACCATGGCATACAGAACGAGCACCACCCAAGCAAAAGCCAGCACCAGGCTCCAGCGCAAGAGTGCCCAATACACCAACCCCACTAACAAAGCGGGCATGCCCACTGCCAGCGCCCATGCCAGCCAACCGTGGCCACCTTGGCCAGCATCCAGATTGCGGCGCACCCATCGGGTCCAGGCACGCAAGACCGAATGGACCGGATTGTCGTGACTCAAAGGTCGCGCCTGCTCCAGCAGAAAAGCAATGAGGATGGCCAGAAAACTCATGCGCCCATCATAAGTGCGCTGCCATTGCTGATCCGCTGACCAAACGCTATGCAGCGCTGAGCAACCGGTAAAAATTGCGCAGCATGCCTGCCGTGGCTCCCCAGATAAAGCGCTCACGAACGCCGTCGTGATAAGGCATGGAGTACCAGCGGCGCTCCACCCCTTGCCAGGAAAAGGCGTGCAGCCTGTGGTGCGCTGGATTCATCAGAAAAGCCAATGGCACCTCAAAGACATCGTCCACCTCATGAGGGTTGGGTGCCAGCACAAAACCAGGCCGGATCAGGCCAACCACCGGGGTCACCGTGAATGCAGTGCCAGTGACAAACAGAGGCAGGGTACCCAGTACCTCCACCCTGTCGGGAGAAAGGCCAATTTCTTCGTGGGTTTCGCGCAATGCCGCTGCCACAGGGCTCTCGTCTGCATCGTCCAGTCGGCCACCCGGTAACGCGATTTGCCCAGCATGCGAAGAAAGGTGGGCTGTGCGCTGTGTCAGCAGCAACGTAGGCTCAGGGTGCATGACCAATGGCAGCAAGACCGCTGCCTCGGCCGGCGCGCGGTCTGAAAATCGCTCCTCTCGTACCAGTTCCGGCGTCCATGCTGGCGGACGGGAAAAACACTCGCGCAGACCAACAGCCGTCAGCCGGTGTGCTGGTGCCGGACTATTGCGCCCGTGTTCACCAGGCACCACAGGCACCGCTCGCGGGTCAAAGGCAGGCGAAGCAACAGGTTGGCTAGGCGACATGGCCTTGCGTCATCCGGTTTGGGCTTGAGAGACAGCGCCGGGCAGCGAAACGCCGGAAAGGTACCTGTCCATAGCCACAAAAAAGCCGCTCCAAAGAGCGGCTTCGTGGGCGAAGGTCAGACGGGAGACCGAAGGGGGCACGTGAGGGGCCATTCGCCAGGGACGATCAAGCCTGAGGCGCCTCAACCGGCTTGCGAGCGCCCAGCTTTTCTTTGATGCGGGCCGACTTGCCGC
>DAIOEI010000095.1:0-7918 GCA_036746335.1 Hydrogenophaga sp.
CGGCCTGGCCCGACCTGGGCGTGGCGGCGCTGATGGCGGCGCTGGCGCTGCACGCGGGGCTGTCGGTGCGGCGGCAGGCCAAGGCGGAACTGGCCCTGGCGCGCAGCAATCATCAACCGGTGTCACAGGTGCCAGCTAACATCGGCACATGCACTTCTTCGACGCCCGCGCCACCCAAGCCGCACTGCCCTTCAACGCCCTGATCGACACGCTGCGGGATCGCTTTGCCAGTGGGTGTGAAGTCCCGCCGCGCCATGTGCATGAAATCGTCAACCCGCTGGGTGAAGCGGGGCAGGACGCTGCCGGACGCCGCGTTACCAGCCTGATCATGCCGGCCTGGATGCCAGGCAAGTACTACGGGGTAAAGATCGTCAACATTGCGCCGGGCAATGCGCGGCGCGGGCTGCCCGGCCTGCATGCGACCTACCTGCTGTTCGACGCGCGCACCGGCGTGCCGCTGGCGCAGCTTGATGGCGACGTGATCACCGCGCGGCGCACGGCAGCGGCCTCGGCGCTGGCGGGCAGCTATCTGGCGCGCGCGGAATCGAGCCACTTGCTGCTGGTGGGTGCGGGGCGGGTGGCGCAATTGCTGCCCGAGGCCTGGCGCGCGGTACGGCCGATCGAGCATGTGTCGGTCTGGGCGCGGCGCGAGAGCGAGGCCCAGGCGCTCGCCGAGCGGCTGCAGAGGCAGGGTTTTTCTGCAGCGGCGGTGAGCGATCTGGCAGGTGCCTGCGCTGCGGCCGACATCATCAGTTGCGCCACGCTGGCGCAGGAGCCGGTGGTGCGCGGCGCCTGGCTGCCGCCCGGTACACACCTGGACCTGATCGGTAGTTTCACCCCCACGATGCGTGAAGCCGACGACGCCTGCTTTGCCGGCGCTCGGGTGTTTGTGGACACCGACGAGGCGCTGGTCAAAAGCGGCGACCTGCTTGCGCCGATGCAGCACGGCGTTTTCAGCGCCAACGAGGTGCGGGGCACACTGACCACGCTGTCGCGCGGCGTAGCCACGGGGCGCAAATCGGCCGGGGAGCGCACGGTGTTCAAGTCGGTCGGCAACGCGCTGGAGGACCTGGCGGCGGCGGTGCTGGTCATGGAGTCGGCGCAGGCAGCCTCCGCCAGCTGATGCGCTCGGGCGATCAGGACGGGCTGGCGGGCGCTTGCCCGGCCATGAGTTCCAGCGCCAGACACAGATCGGCCCAGGCCTTGGCCTTGTCGGCAGGAGCGCGCAGCAGGTAGGCGGGGTGGTAGGTCACCACCACTGGTACGCCCTGGTAACGGTGCACCTGGCCTCGCAGTCGGCCGATCGGCTCCTGGCTCTGCAGCAAGGATTGCACCGCAAATCGGCCCATGGCCAGGATCAGGCTGGGTTGCACCAGCGCCACCTGCCGCGCCAGGTAGGGCTCACATTGCGCCACTTCTTCGGGCTGCGGGTTGCGGTTGGAAGGCGGGCGGCACTTGAGCACATTGGTGATGTAAACGCCTGCTGCGCCATCGCCCTGACGGCTCAGCCCCATGGCCTGCAGCATGTTGTCCAGCAGCTGTCCAGCTGCGCCCACAAAGGGCGCACCCTGCAGGTCTTCCTGCTCACCGGGCGCTTCGCCAATCACCATCCAGCGGGCTTGGCGGTCACCGGCACCCAGAACGGTGTTCGTTCTGCTGCGGCACAAACCACAGGCTTCGCACCCGGCCACCGCAGTCTGCAAAGCGGGCCAGTCCATGGTGTCGATACCAAGCGCGCGCGCAGAGCCCGCCGGCACAGCCACCGGCACAGCCACCGGCACCGCAGCGGGCGCAACGGGCGGGTTTGTTGAAGCCGCCCTTGGCTCGGGAGCCACCCTCGACTGGACCGCTGTCTGGGCAACGGGAGCCCACACCCGAACACCCATTTCGGCCAGCATGGCGCGTTGACGCGCGTCTAGCTGCACCACAAACGACGGGTCTGACTGCGGGTCTTGAAGCGGGTTGCTCACTGAAAAATCCTCCGCGCCGTGCCATGCAGGGCGGCGCGCCTTTGCAACGACCGGGTGGCGATCACTGAACCCCCAGCTCGACAGCAGCCAGCGGAAGGCACATGACCACCGCGTCTTCACGCCCTTGCGGACCAGAAGGGTAATAGCCACGCCGCGTGCCGACCGATGCAAAACCATAGCGCTGGTAGAGCGCACGGGCCGGTGCGTTGCTGGCGCGCACTTCAAGCCAGAGCGACTCGGCGCCTTGCGCGCGCGACCAGAGCACCAAGGCATCCAGCAGGCAGCGAGCCCAGCCCTGGCGCTGGTGGCTGGGCGCCACGGTGATGTTGAGCAAATGGGCCTCGCCCACGCCGGGCATGGCCACCAGGTACCCCAGCAACACAAGTCCGTCGGGGCGTTGCGGCAGCACCACCTCGCCTGGCAGGCTTTCGCCCAGCAGCATGACCGCGCGGTAGTTGGCGGTCAGCGAGTCGGCAAAGTGTCTGCGCGACCAGGGATGGGCATAGGCGCGTTTTTCGACCTCGCAGACCGCATCGAGGTCGGCCTCGGTCATGGGCTGGAACACCACTCGGCGCTGGGCAGGAGGCTTCATGCGCGCGCCTGTTCCCGTTCGGCGGTGGTCTGGGCGACCTTGTCGCGAACATACAGCGGCAGCGCCTCGTGCGCTGCAACAGCCTGGCCAGCGGCCAGCAGCGCGGGCGCCAGGCTCAGCAGGGCCTCGGCGCTGGGCAGGGCGTGCGCCGATTGGCCCGGCCAAGCGGCCAGTGCCGGGGCCAGTTCGGCGGCGTAAGCCTGCCACACATTGCCGGCGAGCAAGCCAGCGCCTGGCGCACCGGAGGCACCCAGTGTCTGGGCCAACCAGTCCGCCAGCTGGGCGGGCGCACACAGACGGGGCGCTGCCAACGGCGGCCAACTAACGCCCTGCGGCCCGCTGGCATAAAGCGCCACATACATTTCACCCATGCGGGCATCCAGCAGCGCAACCACCCTTTGGGGCGGTGGCTGGGCGGCGTCGGCACCAGCTTGCCAGGCAGCCTGGGCCAGCGCCAGCAGGGTATCGACTGGCAACACCGGCAAGCCGCCCGGATGCCGGGCGCTGCGGGCGCCATAGGCCAGCCCCTGGGCAACGGCACAAGCCGTCCGCAGGCCGGTGAAGGAGCCCGGCCCGCGGCCGAACACGATGGCGTCCAGGGAGTCCAGCGGCCAGTCGGCCCGGGCCAGCAGGTCTTGTACAGCGGGCAGAAGGCTGGACGAGGCCTGGGCCGCTCCGGGGCCGGTGAAAGTCGCCAGCGCCGCCCCCGGCGCACCGGTCCCCAGCGCCACCGACAAGGTGTCGGTACTGGAGTCGATGGCGAGCAGGCGCAGCGGAGCGTTCATGGGAGGATTATCGGCCAGCGCGCGGCGCCTCAAGGCTGGGGCAATCTTCACGCTGCAATGCCGCAAAGCAGCCCATAATCGCGCCAACATGTCTCTTTTGGCCCGCATTTTTTGTCAAATCACCTGCTGCGCCGTGGCGGCCAGTCTGCTGTCTGTGCCTGCGCTGGCGCAAGAACCGGACGGTCTGGACGCCGAGGGTTTGTTGCTCAAGCCAGGGCTTCCCTGGCTGGCACAGCCTTTTGAAGGTCCGGACTCGGGGCCGATCGAGGCGCCAGAGGCGCGGACTGAACATGGGGCCGAGGCCCCGAGGTCGCCTGCGGTGTCGCTGGCCTCGGGCTTGCCGGAGCCGGTGCTGGAGGCCCTGCGCCGCGCCCAGGTGCCCGCCAGTGCGTTTTCTGCCCTGGTGCAGCGGGTGGATGGCTCGCCGGAGCGGCTGCGCTACCGGGCCGACGTGTCGGTGAACCCGGCTTCCGTCATGAAGTTGGTGACCACTTACGCAGCGATCGACCTGCTGGGGCCACACTTCACCTGGAGCACCCGTTTTTTGACCGATGGGCAACTCAGCGGCGGCGCCTTGCGGGGCAATCTGTACATCCAGGGCAGTGGCGACCCGAAGCTGGTGCTGGAGCGCATCCAGTCCGCGTTCCAGAGCTTGCAGGACCGGGGTGTGCAGGTGATCCTGGGCGATATGGTGCTGGACCACAGCGCTTTTGATGTTCCGGACCGCGACCCGGGCGCCTTTGATGGCGAGGCGCTGCGGCCTTACAACACGCTGCCCGACGCGCTGCTGGTGAATTTCAAGTCGGTGGTGCTGACCTTTCAGCCCGATCCCAGGGCGGGCGTGGCCAGGGTGGTCAGCGAGCCACCGCTGGCGAACCTGGCGGTGGATGCGACGGTGCCGCTGGCCAATGGCGCCTGCGGCGACTGGCGCGGTGCCTTGCGGGCACGCTTTGACAATCCGAACGCGATCCGCTTCCAGGGCCGCTATGCGCGCAGTTGCGGCGAAAAGGTGTGGCCGGTGGCCTACCAGGATCCGGCCAGCTATGCGGCCCGGGCGCTGGAGGGGCTTTGGCGTGCCAGCGGCGGTTCACTCACTGGGCAAGTGCGCAGCGGGCGGGTGCCAGCCCGGGCGCAACTGCTGCACGACGCCACCTCGCTGCCACTCTCGGACATCATCAGCGACGTCAACCAGTGGAGCAACAATGTGATGGCCCAGCAGGTGTTTTTGACACTGGGCCGGGCCAGCCCCGCTCAGCGCCAGGAAGCCCGCCCCGCACAACGCGCAGCCCGGCCACCAGTGGTCGGGCAGTTCGAGCGCTCCAGAGAGGTGGTACAGCGCTGGTGGACCACCACTTTCGGCATACGCCACGCCCCGCCGGTGATGGAAAACGGCTCGGGTCTGTCGCGCGTGGAGCGCATCACACCGGATGCGCTGGCCGCCTTGCTGCGCCACGCTGCCCGGCACCCCAACGGCGCGGCGTTTGTGGATTCGCTGTCGGTCGCGGGGGTCAGGGGCACAGCGGCGCGGTATGCGCGCTCACCCAACAGTCCGGCGCACGGCAATGCCTGGCTCAAGACCGGTACCTTGCGCGACGTGACCGGCATCGCGGGTTATGTGAATACGCTCGGCGGTCAGCGTTACGCCGTGGTGGGCTTTATCAACCATCCGAACGCAGGCGCAGCCCGGCCCGCGCTGGAGGCGCTGATCGAATGGGCCGCCGCCCAGCGTGACTGAGCGGCCGGCCAGGAGAGCTGGGCTCAGTTCAAAGCCACTGCGTAGCGGCGTAGGCGGCGATCACCACCAGACCGGCCATCCAGAAGATCAGACGGATGTTGCGACGGCTGCGGTTGTGGCGGTCCATCAGCGACTGGATGCGGCGCTGGTCCAGGATGTCGTCCATCTCATCGTGGGGATGGATCTCGGCCTGCACCGTGCTGTAGTACTGGTGCAAGGTGGTCGAATTGATGGCCAGGCCATCATCGGCAGCGCTGCGCTGGGCATAGAGATTGGGTTTCACGGCGGGCCTCTTCGAAGGGTGGCTGAAAAGGAATCAGGGCTAAGGGACCAGACCATCGGCACCCGGGTCAGCGGGCCCGTATCATGGACGGCATGCTCCCTGAAGACCTTATCGGCAGCCTCGCAGCTTTCTTAACCACTTCCAGCTTTATTCCGCAGGCTTGGCACACCTGGACCACCAAAGACGTGAGCGGCGTGTCGCTGGGCATGTACAGCGTGTTCACCGTCGGTGTGGCCCTTTGGCTGGTGTATGGGCTGATGCTCGATGCCTGGCCTGTGGTGGTGGCCAATGCGGTCACCCTCACGCTGGCCCTGGGGATTCTGGTGATGAAGCTGCGGTATCAGAAACGCTGAGGCACAGGCGCCCGCCTGCACCGAGCGGCTGCTCTGGCGCCACCGGCAGTGCGATCCACAAACACACGCGGCTCTCAGGCGGCCGCGCGCTCCAGCCGATCGCGCACGCCATCCCATTCGGCGCCATCTGGCGGTGTTTCCACCCAGATCAGCTGAACGCCGGTGGCGTCCAGCTCACGCAAGACGGCAAACAGTTGCTGTGCAGCCGCAGCCGCGTCATCGGGCATGCGCCGCTGGGGCACAGCTGGTGCAGCCCGCTGCGGAGTTCTGGCGTAAACGGCCATGTTTTTTGCATCTTTGCCCAGCACATCCAGCGCCGCCTGCAGCTGGCGGGCGGTCATGAGGCGCAACTTGGCCCGCGGCGCATAGTGCGATTCGAGGGTGCCTGAAGCACGCGGGGCGGACTCGTCGCGCTCACGCAGAGGCTGCCCGCAGGCGGCCTCGATCTGGGCTGCGGTGATCATGCCCGGGCGCAGCAAAACAGGCGTGTTGCGCGAGCAGTCCACAATCGTTGACTCAATGCCGACAGGACAGGCGCCGCCGTCAAGAACAAGCAATTCGTCATGGGAGAGTTCGGCAAACTCTTGCACAACATGCACAGCGGTGGTCGGGCTGATGCGGCCAAACCGGTTGGCGCTCGGCGCTGCCACGCCCACCAAGCCTTGCGCACGCGCTGACAACAGCAAGGCCTGCGCTACCGGGTGTGCCGGGCAGCGCAAACCGATGGAGTCTTGTCCGCCGGCCGCAACCGCCGCGACTTCTGGCCGACGCGGCAGAATCAAGGTGAGCGGGCCAGGCCAGAAGGCGGCCATGAGTTTCAAGGCGAAGTCGGGCACGCTCTGGGCCAGCGGCGCCACTGCCTCGCGCCAGTCACCCCGCTCAGCCCGCGGAATGTGCACGATCAGTGGATGGCTGCTGGGCCGGCCTTTGGCGTCAAATATCCGCCGCACCGCACTGGCATTGCAGGCGTCTGCTGCAAGGCCATAAACGGTTTCGGTCGGCATGCCGACCAGCCCACCCTCTGCCAGACGCTGGGCAGCCGCTTCGATGGCAGCAGGATCATTGGCGTTCAGCATTTTCGGCATGGGTGCACACACTCTCCGTCACGCAATCACTGCGCCCACGCCAGAGCAACGCAGAACCGGCTGCGCCAGGCTGCTGGTGCCACCCCCTTGAACAGCGGCTCGCAGGCGCATCGGGAGGGACATCAGCCTTGCAGCCCCAGCAGCGCCAGCACTCGGGCTGCGGTTTCGCGCACCTGGGCCACCGAGTCGCCGGTGATGTTCAGGTGCCCCATCTTGCGGCCCGGGCGGGCGCTGAGCTTGCCGTACAGGTGCAGATGGGTGCCGGGCAGCGCCAGCACCTGCGCCCAGGGGGGAGAGACAGGCTGCTCGCTGGCCTGGGTGCGCACACCATTGGGGTTGAACCACAGGTCGCCCAGCAGGTTGACCATGATCGCCGGGCTGTGCTGGCGCGGTGTCGGCAGAGGCAAGCCGGCCAGCGCCCGCACCTGTGCCTCGAACTGGGACATATCACAGGCGTTTTGTGTGTAGTGGCCGCTGTTGTGCGGGCGCGGAGCCATTTCATTGACGATCAGATCGCTGCCACCCTGGCCGTTTTCGACCACGAAGTACTCGACACAGAGCACGCCGACATAGTTCAGATGGTTCGCGATGGCGACGGTGCTGGCCTGCGCGCGCGCCGCCAGTTCGGCCGGTATGGCACCTTCGTACACCTCGGTGATGGCCAGGATGCCGTTGTGGTGCGTGTTTTTCTGGACGGGAAAAGCGACCACATGGCCGTCGGCGCCGCGCGCCACAAGCACCGAGCACTCGCTTTGCAGCGCCAACTGCTTCTCCAGCACGCACGGCACCCGGCCCAGTTGTTCCCAGGCTGCTGCGAGTTCGGCATGGTCTTGCACCCGGATCTGGCCCTTGCCGTCGTAGCCCAGGCGCGCGGTCTTCAGAATCCCGGGCAGCAGGTCGGCTGGCACAGCTGCCAGCAGCTCGGGCGTTTCGATGGCCGCATAAGGCGCGGGATACACGCCGCTGACGGGGCCACACTCCACGAAATGCGCCTTCTCCTGGATGCGGTCCTGCGCCACCGCCACGCAGTTCGCCGAAGGCGCTACCGGACGGTGTGCACCCAGGGTGATGAGTGCGGGCGCGGGCACGTTCTCGAATTCGGTGGTGATGGCGTC
>DAIOEI010000096.1:0-7909 GCA_036746335.1 Hydrogenophaga sp.
TCTGCACGCCAGCGGCTTCGGCGGCGAGCGCGATCACCGGCGCGTTGCGCACGTCGGCGCACCAGCCGGTGCGCATCTTGAGCGTGACCGGCACGCCGTGCGGCGCGGCCGCAGCCACCACGGCCTCGACGATCTCCAGTGCCAGCGCTTCGTCTTGCATGAGCGCGGAACCGGCCCACTTGTTGCACACCTTCTTGGCCGGGCAACCCATGTTGATGTCGATGATCTGCGCGCCGCGGTCGATGTTGTAGCGCGCGGCGTCGGCCATCATGGCCGCGTCGGTGCCAGCAATCTGCACCGCGATCGGGCCGGGTTCTCCGCTGTGGTCGGCGCGGCGCGAGGTCTTGAGGCTGTCCTGCAAATCTGGCCGACTGGTCACCATTTCGCTGACCGCATAGCCCGCGCCCAAGCGCTTGCACAGCTTGCGGAACGGCCGATCTGTCACACCTGCCATAGGTGCAACAAACAGGGCATTCGGGAGGCGGTAAGGCCCGAGCAGCATGGCGGTGGGAGAATCGGCGGCGTTGGCGTGGACCCCATGCCAGCCACAAGGCTGGTCGGGATGCGCATTGTAGCTGCCTGTTTTTTCAGCAGACGATATCTCTGATCACCTGTGCCCGACTGGATTTCCCAAACTCTTCAATGGATGGCTCTGCCCGAGGTCGGGCTGAGCACCGTGTTTGTGGTGGCGACTTTGTCGGCCACCTTGTTACCCATGGGTTCGGAGCCGGCGGTGTTTGCCCTGATCAAGCTCAACCCCGAGCTGTTCTGGCCCACCATCGCAGTAGCCACCGTCGGCAACACCCTGGGCGGCGCCATCAGCTGGTTCATGGGCTATGGTGCGCACCATGCGGTGGACCGCGCCCGCCACGGCAAACCCACCGAGCTGCGAGCGCTGCGCTGGCTGGAGCGCTTTGGCCCAAAGGCTTGCTTGCTGTCCTGGTTGCCGGGTGTGGGTGACCCACTGTGCGCCGTGGCCGGCTGGCTGAAGTTTCCCTTTTGGCCCTGCGTGCTTTACATGGCCATTGGCAAGTTCGCTCGATATCTGACAATGACCACGGTCCTGCTCTGGCTGTTTCCCGGCGGTCTGTCGTTCTCCTTCTGACAAACCAACGCCCCACTTTGGACGGCCTGGCCAACAGCCAGCCTACACGCCGCTTGATCTCCACAAAGCCCCCTTCCAGACGCATGCCCCACAGTTTGTGGGCATTGATGGCTGGCAACTTTGTGATCGGTACCGGCGTGATGGCGGTACCGGGCACACTGAACGACATCAGCCACTCGCTACAGGTCTCGGTGCCGCAAGCAGGCCAGCTCATTACCGCAGGGGCCATTCTGATGGGGGTAGGTGCACCGCTTTTTGCCTCGGTGGTCGCGGGCTGGGACCGGCGACGGCTGCTGACACTGTCGCTGGTCTGGTATGCCGTGTTCATGGCCATCAGCGCCCTGGCTCCCAGCTATGCCTGGTTGCTGCCGCTGCGGGTGCTGGCCGTGTTTTCGCCAGCCATCTTTACACCCCAGGCTGCGGCTTGTGTGGGCCTGCTGGTGCCGGAAGGTCAGCGGGGCAAGGCCATCACTTTTGTGTTTTTGGGCTGGTCAGTGGCTTCGGTGCTGGGCATGCCGCTGGCGGCCTGGGTCGGTGGCCTGCTCGGCTGGCGCTGGGCTTTTGGCCTGGTGGCGGTGCTGGCGCTGCTGGTGGCGGCCTGGGTCTGGCGCGCCATGCCCGACGGCGTGCGCCCAGCGGCGCTGTCGCGCCAGGCCTGGGCGCAAACCCTGGGATCACCCGCTCTCATGCTGGCGGTGGGCGTGACGCTGCTGTCGTCCTTCGGCCAGTTCACCTTGTTCTCGTACTTTGCTCCGTATCACCAGCAGGTGCTGGGCGTGAGCGCAAGCCTGCTGGCGCTGCTTTTTCTCTGGTTTGGCGCTTTTGGGTTGGTCGGCAATGTGCTGGTTGCCAGGTACATTGACCGATGGGGCGCCTCGCGCGCGGTGTTTTTGACCTTGGGTGGGATGGCACTGAGCCTGCTGCTGTGGCCGCTGGGTGCAACGGCCTTGTGGCTCCAGGCACTGGTGCTGATTCCTTGGGCACTCGGCTGTTTTTCAGCCAACTCGGCTCAGCAAGCCCGGCTGGTGCACATGGCTCCGGCGCTGGCAACGGCAACGGTGGCTTTGAACACCTCCGCCATCTACGGTGGCCAGGCGATGGGTGCGGCACTGGGCGGCGGACTGATTGCGCACGGCTTTTTGACTCGGCTGCACTGGTTTGGCCTGGCGCTGATGCTTCTGGCCATGGCTTTGAGCTGGCAGGCCACGCGGGCTCAGAACCGCTCGTAGCCCAGCAGGTAGCGCCACTGCCCTACCGGCAGGCCGGCGAGCGAAATGCGCCCCAGCCTCAGGCGGCGCAAGGCCGTGAGTTGCAAACCCGCGCGCTCGCACAGGTGCGCCACCTGGCCCGGGCGGTTCCCCTTGATGGCCAGGCGCAGGCGCAGCTCGCTTTGCCAGCTGGCGCGGGCTGAGGGCACGGCCCAGCCATCAAAAAACAAGGCCTTGGAGAGCGACTGGAGCACCGCCTCGCGCCGCGCGGGGTCGTCCAGGGCCGGATCGGCCGCCACCTCGGCCAGCCACTCGTGTTCCAGCTGGTTCGCGTCTTCGGTCATCTTGCGCGCCACGCCGGGGTTCTGGGTGAACACCATCAACCCGCTGGACAGCTCGCCCAATGGCGCCACTGGCAACAACTTGTGCAGGTGCGCCTTGAGCGGGCGCACGCCCGAGCGGTCGCCCGGAAAGCGTTGGGCGGCGGTGAACCAGCGGGCGGCGACCTCATCGGGCAGCAGGGGCACATCGGGCAGGGCATGGCCAGCGGGCTTGTGCCAGATCAGCGTCATCGAGGCCAGCGGCTCCAGTTTGGCCTTGGGGTCCAGCGTGACCACCTGCTCGTCACGCACGCGCTCCATCGGTTCTTCGACGACCTGACCGTCCACCCGCACAAAGCCCCCTGCGATGTAGTTTTCAGCGTCGCTGCGCGAACAGGGCAATTGCGCCGACAGGCGTTTGGCCAGGCGTTGGGGTTCGGGCCGGCCGGTGTTGGTCATGTCGACGCTTATGAAGAGAACAGGAAGTTCATCACGTCGCCGTCCTTGACGACGTAATCCTTGCCTTCGGCGCGCATCTTGCCCGCGTCTTTGGCACCCTGCTCACCCTTGTAGGCGATGTAGTCGTCAAAGCCGATGGTCTGGGCGCGGATATAGCCCTTCTCGAAATCGGTGTGGATCACACCCGCGGCCTGCGGGCCGGTGTCGCCGACGTGGATGGTCCAGGCGCGCACTTCTTTCACCCCGGCAGTGAAGTAGGTCTGCAGGCCCAGCAACTGGTAGGCGGCGCGGATCAGGCGGTTCAGGCCCGGCTCGTCCTGACCGAGTTCCTTAAGAAACTCAAGCCGGTCAGCGTCGTCCATCTCGGACAGTTCGGCCTCGATCTTGGCGCAGATGGCGACCACGGGTGCGTTCTGCTTGGCGGCAAAGGCCTTGAGGCGGTCCAAGAAGGGATTGTTCTCGAAGCCATCTTCCGAAACGTTGGCCACGAACATGGCTGGCTTGGCAGTGATCAGAAAGAACTGCTTGAGCTGGGCGCGCTCTTCCTTGCTGAAGTCGATGGTGCGCACCGGCTGCGTGTCGTTCAGCGCGGCCTGGCACTTCTCCAGAATGGCGAGCTGTTTGATGGACTCCTTGTCACCCGAGCGCGCGGTCTTGCTCACGCGATGGATCGCCTTCTCGACGGCCGCCAGGTCGGCCAGGCACAACTCGGTCTGGATGACTTCGATGTCGGCGATCGGGTCCACCTTGTTGGCCACGTGGATCACGTTGGGGTCTTCGAAGCAGCGCACCACGTTGACGATGGCGTCGGTCTCGCGGATGTGGGCCAGAAACTTGTTGCCCAGGCCTTCACCCGTGCTGGCACCGGCCACGAGCCCCGCAATGTCCACAAACTCCACAATGGCCGGCACCACGCGTTCGGGCTCGACGATGGCGGCCAGCTGGGCCAGCCGCGGATCGGGCACCTCGACCACGCCGGTGTTGGGCTCGATGGTGCAAAAGGGGTAGTTCTCGGCGGCGATGCCTGCCTTGGTCAGCGCGTTAAAGAGTGTGGACTTGCCCACATTGGGCAGGCCCACGATGCCGCATTGGAGGCTCATGAGGGGGCTTTCGGATCGGTCGAGACAAAGCCTGTCATTTTAAGGGTGGACCTTGCCAACCATCCGCCAGCGATCCGTACCAGGCATGAAACCACCCTGTGTCCATTTGTCGAACCTTTTCAGGGCAGCGGCAGATCTGCCAGCGTGCCCAGCAACAGATCGTGTGGAGCTTGGGCAATGGGCTGGCCGTGGTTGTAGCCGTAAGTCACCAGCGCCACAGGGCAGCCCGCCGCGCGCGCAGCCAGGCCGTCGTTCTGCGAGTCGCCCACCATCAGGGTGTCTGCAGGCTGGCAGCCCAGGGCCTCGCAGGTTTTGAGCAAGGGCAGAGGGTCGGGCTTTTTGCGCTCAAAGCTGTCGCCGCCAAACACGTGTGCAAAAAACCCATCCAGCCCTTTGATCTCCAGCAAAGCCTGTGCAAAGGCCAGCGGCTTGTTGGTCAGGCAGGCCAGGGGCAGGCCCGCCTCCTTCAAACGCTGCAACCCCTCCAAGACTCCCGGGTACACGTTCGAGTGCTGTCCGTTGACGAAGCGGTAATGGTGCTGGTAGCGCTCCAGCGCCAGCCCATGGAGCTCTTCGCGGGGCCAATTGCGCGCCAGCGCATCGCCCTGCACCGCATCGGGCAAGGCGAGCTGGTGGTCCAGCACGGTGCGCACAAGGTGCTCCGAGCCCTTGCCCACAGACCGCTCCACAAGCCCGCGCTCTGCTGTCGGCAGGCCCAGGTCGTCCAGGGTGTGGTTGAGCGCAACGACAAAGTCGCCGAGCGTGTCCACCATCGTGCCGTCGAGATCGACGATCACGGCCTTGATGCCGGCCAGCATCAGACCAATGCCTCGCGCATGCTGTCAATGACGCTTTTGTAGTCCGGCTTGCCGAAGATGGCGCTGCCGGCCACGAAAGTGTCGGCGCCTGCGTCGGCCACGCGCCGGATGTTGTCGGCCTTGATGCCGCCGTCCACTTCGAGTCGGATGTCTTTGCCACTCTTGTCGATGCGCTTGCGGGCTGCTTCGATTTTTCGCAGCGCCGAATCGATGAAGCTCTGGCCACCAAACCCCGGGTTCACACTCATGATCAGGATCAGATCGATGTCGTCGATCACCCAGTCCAGCACGTCCAGTGGCTGCGCCGGGTTGAAGGTCAGGCCCGCCTTGCAACCCTTGGCCTTGATGGCTTGCACGCTGCGGTGCACATGGGCCGAAGCGTCCGGGTGGAAGCTGACCAGATCGGCTCCAGCGTCGATAAAGGCACTGGCCAGCGCGTCCACAGGCTGGATCATGAGGTGCACGTCGATCGGCACGGGTGTGCCGTCGGGCTTTTGGGCATGTGGCCTCAGCGCCTGGCAAACCATCGGGCCGAAGGTGAGGTTGGGTACGTAATGGTTGTCCATCACGTCGAAGTGGATCCAGTCGGCGCCGGCGGCGATGACGTTTCGGACCTCCTCTCCCAGGCGGGCAAAGTCGGCAGACAGGATGGACGGAGCAATGCGGTAAGTGGTCATGGAGCGCTGTGACATGAGCTGAGGTGCACACATTTTCGCAGCCCGGGTGGGGGCATGCTGCATCGCGGTAACATGCCGCCCATGCCACGTTATGCGTTCTCCTGCGAAGTCGAGCCAGCATTTCTCAGCGAGCAATCCTCGCCAGACGATGCCGTGTTCGCTTTTTCCTACACCGTGACATTGACCAACACCGGTGATGTACCTGCCCAGCTGATTTCAAGGCACTGGGTCATTGACGATGCCCAAGGCAACACCCAAGAGGTCAAAGGCTTGGGCGTGGTGGGTCATCAGCCGCTGTTGCGGCCCGGCGAATCTTTCCAGTACACCAGCGGAACCCGGCTGGTCACGGCCTGCGGCAGCATGCGAGGCAGCTTTTTTTGTGTAGCCGAAGACGGCGAACGGTTTGAGGTTCCTGTGAACGAGTTTGCGTTAAACGCGCAGGCTTCAGGCCCGGACGCTGGTACACCTCGCGTGCTCCACTGAGCGTGCACTCTCGATGCCCTTGGCCGATGGCCCGGCGCTCCCTACCCAGCTCCCTTCATGAATCTCGACGAACTGCTGCAGCGCCTGGACCCGGACGCCCCATTGGCCGAGAGGCATCTCTGGCTCATGGACATGCTGCAATGGGTTCGCGGCGAAGCTGCGGACCCGCAGGCCAGCGTCGGGCGCGTACGCCAGCTGCTCGCCATGGCCAGCAACGACAGAGAGTGGCTGGGGCGCTGGCAACGCTGGTGGGCGCTGTTCCTGCAGACGGTTGACCTGACGCCGCTGCTGGCTGACTTCGGTTTCGCGCCACGCACGGCGTTCTTGAGCGAGCTGGGTCACCGCTTGCGCCGCAAGCTATTGCCAGGCACACCCGAAACCACCGATATCACGGACCTGTTCGGTCTGCTGCTGGTCAGCCGCTTTGACGTGCGGTGGCTAAAGGCGCTGGACAGCCGCACTCTGGAAGATATCCAGAACATCTTGCTGACGCCACCCGCTGCAACCCTGCCTGCCGAAGCGGTTGCACCATTGCCCTCCACCCACTGGCAGTCTGCCTTGCTGGACGCCCTGGTGTTCTGTGTCGGCCAGGTGAGCGCTACCGGTTTCTCCAGCGAAATCCGGGGGCGCATGGGCCACGAGGAGCAGGCCAGGCGCGCCTTTCACGCGCTGCCCGTTCAGGTAGAAGCGCTGCGGCGCAGCGCGTTGCGCCATGGGCCTCGCAGCGGACAAGTTCGCCACGAAGCGGGCAAGCTGCGGCAACGTCTGGACGTGTGCCGGGTCGCAGCGGAATCGGTTTATACCCATCTGGACGAGCATGGCGTTTCGGTCGGCATTGTGTTTCGCCTGCGCCAGTTGACCGAGCGCATCGTGCGCATCCAGCAATTGCTGGACTGTTTGTTATCTCCCCAGCCAGCACGCGCCACCGCCGCGCTGCTGGCCGACCTAGCGCAATTGGGGCAGGATCACCGCAGCATTCGGGCACTGATCTCTCACAGCTCCGGGCTGACAGCGGCCAAGGTTGCCGAGCGCAGCGCCGAAACCGGCGAGCGCTACATCACACGCAACGCCGTCGAATACCGGCAAATGCTGGGCATGGCCGCTGGCGGAGGAGCGGTGCTGGGCCTGACCACCTGGGGCAAGTTTCTGGTCACCGCCATGGGCCTGTCTGCCTTTTGGGCTGGTTTTGCTGCTGGGCTGAACTATGCGCTGTGGTTCGTGATCATCCAGTTGCTGCATTTCACCGTCGCGACCAAACAGCCTGCGGTCACCGCGCCTGCCATGGTCAGCAAACTCAAGCACATCCACGAACGTGGCGCCGTCAGGCGTTTCGTGGACGAGGTGGCCAACCTGTTTCGCTCCCAGGTGGCCGCGATTGCCGGCAACGTAGGTCTGGTGGTGCCCGTGGTCTTGTTGCTCAGTCTGGGCTTGAGTCTGGGCACGGGCGAGACCATGATCGGAGCCGAAAAAGCCGAATACGTGATCCACTCCCTGCAGCTGTGGGGCCCCAGCCTGCTGTTTGCGGCCCTGACGGGGGTGCTGCTCTTTGCCTCCAGCATCATCGCGGGTTGGATGGAGAACTGGTTTGTGTATTACCGGCTGGATTCGGCCATTCGGCACAACCCCCGCATCGCCCGTACTCTGGGCAGGGCGCGCGCAGCGCAGTGGGCGCAGTTCTTCCGCGACAACATCTCGGGCCTGGCCGCCAACATTTCCCTGGGCCTGATGTTGGGGCTGGT
>DAIOEI010000097.1:0-7861 GCA_036746335.1 Hydrogenophaga sp.
CGGCGATCAGCAGGTAGGCGGTGATGAGCCAGGTCCAGCAGAACATGGGCATCTTCATCAGCGTCATGCCCGGTGCACGCATGTTCAAGATGGTCACGATGATGTTGATCGAACCCATGATCGAAGAAGCACCCAGGATGTGCATCGCAAAAATGGCCGCATCCATGGAGGGGCCCATCTGCAAGGTCAGCGGCGCGTAGAGCGTCCAACCCGCAGCAGGCGCACCGCCAGGCATGAAGAACGAGCCCGCCAGAATGATCGCGGCCGGAACCATCAGCCAGAAGCTGAAGTTGTTCATGCGGGCAAAGGCCATGTCGGACGCGCCAATCTGCAGCGGCAGCATCCAGTTCGCGAAGCCCACAAACGCCGGCATGATGGCGCCGAACACCATGATCAAACCGTGCATGGTGGTCAACTGGTTGAACAACCCAGGGTTGACCAGTTGCAAACCTGGCTGGAACAATTCGGCCCGGATCAGCAATGCCAGCACGCCCCCAAACATGAGCATGGTGAAGGAGAACAGCAAATACATCGTGCCGATGTCTTTGTGGTTGGTCGCGTAAACCCAGCGCCGCCAGCCTGTGGGGGCGTGGTGGTCGTGATCGTGACCGTGTGCGTCGTGGTGGTCGAGAACTGCGCTCATCTTGATTTCCTTGAAGATTTCGTATTCTTAACCGGTCACTTGGCAGCGACCACGGCCTTTTGTTGCTCGGCCACCCAGGCGGTGTAGTCCTCGGCGCTGACCACCTTCACGTGGATGGGCATGTATGCATGTTCTTTGCCGCACAACTCTGCGCATTGACCGTAGAAGTCGCCGGTTCTTTCAGCTCGAAACCAGGTATCCCGCACGAACCCGGGAATCGCATCCTGCTTCACGCCAAAGGCAGGCACCATCCAAGCGTGGATCACATCGTTGGCGGTGGTGATGATCCGGATTTTCTTGCCCACAGGCACCACCATCGGATTGTCCACCTTCAGCAAGTAATCATCGGTGGGCGGCGGGTTGCCGCTGTTGGACATTTCGCGGTGGCTGTTGTCCAGGGTGGACAAGAACGAAATGCCCTCGCCCTCACCTTTGATGTAGTCGTAGCCCCACTTCCACTGCATGCCAGTGGCCTTGATGGTGACATCGGCGTTGGTGGTGTCTTTTTGAGCGACCAGAACCTTCGTGGCTGGCAGCGCCATACCGATAACGATGAGCAGGGGCACGATGGTCCAACCCAACTCCACCCAGATCGGCTCGGCCAACTCCTGCGACTTGTGACCGACCGACTTGCGGTGCTTGAGGATGGAATAGAACATCACCCCAAAAACCACCACGAAGATCACCGCGCAAATCGCCATCATGAACCAGTGCAGCCAGTGTTGCGCTTCGGCAATCTTGGTGACCGGAGGGGCAAAATTCAACTGGTTGACGGCAGGGCCTCCCGGCAGGTCGTTCACCGCGGCTCTGGCAGCCTCGGACACCCACACACCGGCTCCAAGCCAAACAGTAGCCAAGCCCTTCCACACCGACGACCGCTCACCACCTTTGAACCCACTTGCTTTTTTGGTCATGCTCACTTTGCGCCTCGAATATAAGTATTGATTTATATCAATGCTATTAAAACAAAATCTGCCCACCATGCACACTCGGGGTTAACCCAGACAGGTAACCCATCAGGCATGCCGCCCCAGCGCCCACCGAATCTCTCGCTCTAGGGTAGGCCTGAGCTCTTCCCTGAGAAACCTTCCCACGTGCACCGCTTGCCCCTGGGCCTGCAGCTCCACCAAGCGGTGTCGCTGTCTGCCCGGACGAATCAGCACATGCTGGGCCGAGAATTCGCGTCTTTCAACTCTGCCCGCCAACTCCCACTCCACCGTCAGACGGCCATTGCGCCAGCGGATGCTTTCCCGGTCTGTCGCATGACGTGCATGGACAAAAAACGCGATAGCCAATGCACTCAGCTCGAACAACGCGAACGGAAGCACCAAGGTCGCTCCCATCCACCAGAAACCCAAGGCCACACCCAACGACACCCCGCAGAGCATCAAAAACACCATGCCCAGCTGCCGGGGGCTGACCGAACAATTTCTGCGCAGCACCCACAGCACCTCATCGCCCGAAACGGACGCCAACCGGTAGGCGTTGCTGGGGGTCTGTGGCATGCGAAAAGCTCCGACACGTCAATACAACAGTCAATTTGCCGACTTGGAGCAAAAACGCTCCGTTTCGTTTGACATATGTCAATTGTAGCGACCGAAAAGCTCCATCCTCCTGACGCTCCGCCCATATCCCGAGCATTCCGGTGGGGCGACTGCGCGAGAATCGAAGCGGTTCGCTGGTCAGCGACCGGAACGGCGCAGGCTGGCGCGCAAGCTGTCGAGCGGCACCTTCTGAACTTTGGGCCCTGTGGCGCGGGGTTGCGGCTTGAACGCGTGGCCATAGACGATCTCGAAGCTCAGCACCAACCGTCCTGCCGGATCTCTGGACATGTCGTTTTCCAAGGCATCACACCAACGCCGGTGCCAACCCCGCGCACGAAGGTGCGCAAAGCGTTGCGCACTCAGGTTGCGCCCGAGCAAGCGCAGCTCTTGTGCCATGGCCGTCGCAGAACTGAACGTCAGCTCAATGCGCTCCATGTCCATCACCGGAGCGGCAAAACCGCTTTCCAGGAGCATGTCGCCCACATCGTGCATATCGGTAAATGCATGTGCAGGTGGGGGCCACCCATGGCGATCATGCACCTGACGCAATTCGCGCAGCGAGTCCGGCCCGAGCGCTGACAGCATCAAGAACCCCCCGGTCTGTACGTGCCGATGCCAGCGAGCCATCAAGGCCAGCGGCTGGGCCTCATGGTGCAGCAACATGTTGGCCCACAACATACCCACCTCGGTGTCTCCCTTGGCTTCGGGCAAAACCGAAGAGCGGAACCAAGCCGAGGGTTTCCAGAGTTTGCTCTCAGCGTGGTCCTGCAGCCGCTTTCGCGCGTGGTCCAGTTGTGCCGCATGAAGATAAGCCGGCGCCGGCGCCAAGTGCTGCGCCAGCAGGCGATGCGCCACTTCGCCCCCCTGGATGGGTTCCCAGTGCAACCAACTGCTGGGCGGCTCACGAAACCACTGCAGCCGCTCCAGCATGCGTTTGGCCACTTCTTCGTGTAACCAAGGGCTTTGTGGTTGCTGCCGGAACAACCACCGCCGTGAGGCGAGCGCATCCAACCCCGGAACCTGTGTTTGATGAGGGGACGGGTGTAGAGACATGGTCGAGACAATACGCTGTTGGAGGCACACGCACCACCCATACAGGCGGGTGCATCGCAGTATATTGAGGCCATGCATTCATTGGCTCACCTGGGTCTTCGTGCCACCCGTTCAATGGCCGGCTGGACTTCCCAATGGCCAGCCCGCTGTCAAGTTTGCGGCCGCTGGCCGGCCCAAACGGTGTGTGAACCATGCCTGCAGCGCTGGGCAGTGCCCGCTCTGCGCTGCACGCGCTGCGCACACCGTCTGGCGCAGCCGGAGCACCCCTGCCCGGACTGTGGCTACCGCAACCACAAGGCCCCAACAGGTGAACCCCATGGACCGACAAATGCAGCACAGCTCGATCGCATGGCGGCCGCAGTGGACTACGACTACCCATGGGACCAGATCATTGCACGGTTCAAGTTCCGTGATGAACCCGGCTGGGCAGCACCGCTGGCGCAACTGATGTTGCGCCACCCAGCAGCCAAGGCTCTCCTCACGGACAGCGATCTTGTCGTGCCAGTGCCAGTTACGCAGAAGCGCCTTGCGCAAAGGGGCTACAACCAATCGTGGGAACTGGTCAAGGCCATGCGCCGGCGGCTGGGAGCAGCCATGCCGCCGTGCAATGCCGAGTGCCTGCTGCGCATTGGTGAGGCGCCGGACCAGCACGACTTGCCCAGAGCTCTGCGGTTGAAAAACCTGATATCCAGTTTTGTGGTGCACCCCGATGCCAGCGCCACCGTGACAGGCCAGCGAATACTGCTGGTTGATGATGTGTGCACCACCGGCACCACCTTGCAACAAGCCGCGCTGATCTTGCGCAAAGCAGGCGCCGCTTCGGTGTGTGCCATCACTGTTGCCCGCACCCTCGACGAATGAGCAGCGTGCCCTTCTTGCACAGAACCGCAGCGCGCCACCGAGCCCGCGCAGAATGTCGCATATCATCGCGCCGGAAGCCAGGGAGCCCTGAGGCAGAAGAACACATCACACCTCACAAAGACCTCACTGCGCTTGTTCCCAAAAAATGTTTCACATCGTTCTGGTTGCTCCCGAGATCCCGCCGAATACGGGCAACGTGATCCGGCTCAGCGCCAACACGGGGTGCTCGCTGCATCTGGTCGAGCCGCTGGGTTTTGCAATGGACGACAAGCAACTGCGACGCGCCGGACTCGACTACCACGAGTACGCCAATGTTCAGCGCTACGCCCACTGGGCTGCATTTTTGCAGACCGCAAAACCCGACCCGCAACGCATGTCGGCCCTGACCACTCGGGGCCAGCGCAACGCGTTCGAACACGGCTTTCAACCGGGGGACTGGCTGGTATTCGGATCCGAAACACAGGGCTTGCCAGAATCCATTCGCAACGGGTTTCCCGAGTCGCAACGGCTTCGCCTGCCCATGCTGCCCGGCCAGCGCAGCCTGAATCTCTCCAACGCGGTGGCGGTCATGGTGTACGAAGCCTGGCGGCAACAGGGCTTTGCGGCGACAGCAGCGTGATGTGTATCACCCGTCACACCATCTGCTATTGCCGCTTGGGTGCAGAACGTGCCATCATCGAGAGTGACATTGGACTGCCCTGCCTGCCTGATGTCGAGTGCCTTTGTCTTTTCTCCAAGCCAGCCGGTCTGCACGCATGATTCCCACGATTGCCCGAATCATTCAGCGCACCCTGGCACCGAAAAACCCGGTGCGCAAGGTGCCCAGCATCAAAGAGTTGCAAGCCATCCGCGAGGCCATGCTCGACTGCCTTGAAGGTTGCAATGACGCTCCAGCCCAGCGGCTTCGCCGCAAGATCGGTCAGACCCAAACACCCAGAGAACTCTGGATGCTGCGCAACGACGCCTACCAGCTCATCTCGCAACAACACAGCCAGGCGGCGGCGGCGGAGCGCATCAACGGCATCTTGGGTGCATTCGACGGCTGGGTTGAAGCCCGTTTGCTGGTGCGCATCAAGTAGGCGCCTGACCAGCCGGCCCACTCAAGGGTATCTGCGCACCAGGGCCTCGGCCACACAGACCGGCTTGTCCTGACCAAGGCATTCCACCAGCACCGACCAGGTCATTTGCAGCCCGTTCGCCTCGATGGGCTGGACCGCCAACAGATTCAGGCGCCCGCGCAACTGGCTGCCTACGCGCACCGGCGCAGTAAAACGTACCTTGTTCAAGCCGTAGTTGATGCCCATGGAAGAGTGGCGCACCAGCAGGGCACTGTCAAAAAACACCGGCAACAGCGAGAGCGTCAAAAATCCGTGCGCCACCGTCGCACCAAATGGCCCGTGGCGGGCCTTTTCTGTGTCCACATGAATCCACTGGCGGTCCCCTGTGGCCTCGGCAAACCGGTTGACCTGCTCCTGGGTGATCGTCACCCACTCAGACACGGCCACTTCCTGTCCGACACAGTCGGCCAGATCACCCAAAGTTTCAAATATCTGCATGCCAACACTCTAGCGGCAGGCACTCGCCCCACCTGTCCATGCCGGGACAAGAGCCACTCAGCGCTGCAACCAATTGCAAATGCCTTCCCACTGGGTGAGGTCTTTTTCCACGCGCCCCGGTGCCACATCAAACAGCGTCAGCCCGCGCGCTGCGAGGTGGATGTAGTTCTGTGTGTCCCGCAAATAACCCAGTACTGGCAGACCCAGACCATTGACAAACTCTTGCAGCTTGTCAGCTGCAATGGTGCGCGAATCCACCCGCATCCCGACAATACCGATCTCCACCTGAGAGGCGTGGCGCGACTGCGCCATTTCATCGAGAAAGGCCCGCGTGGCATAAATGTCAAAAAGGCTGGGCTGCAAGGGCACCAACACCTTGTCGGCCATTTTGAGCACATCTTTGAAACGCCATCCATGCAGGCCAGCGGGCGTATCCAACACCGCATGCGTCGCCTCTCGTGGCGGACGCGCGATCAGATCGGGCGATACATCCCAACCCAGAATGGGGCGCGCCGCTGCCGGCCGAAGCTTGAGCCACAGCGCCGAAGATTGCTGGCGATCTGCATCCCCAAGCATGACCGCATGGCCCTGACTGGCCAGACACCCGGCCACATTCGTCGAGAGCGTGGATTTGCCCACGCCCCCTTTTGGATTGGCCACCACGATGATTGGCATGAATTGCTCCCGCTTGGTTGGACGACAGAACCTATGGTACCCACAGAGGGCAACACAAGCGCAAGACTGTCCCTGACCGCCACGCACTAGCGGAATGCATCCCAGAGCAATTTGAGCGCTGTCAGCAGCATGCCCAGGTACACCAGCCGGTAGAACAAGGTCGGCTGTATGCGGTGCGCCACCCGCACACCCACCCAGACGCCCAGGGGCGCAAATGGCAGCAGCGCCAGCGAGGTCAGCATGTTGCGCATGTCCAGCAGCCCCAGCCAGGCGTAGGGAAGCCACTTGGCCATGTTGATGACAAAAAAGAAGTAAGCCATGGTGCCGGTGAACAGCAGCGGCTTGAGGTTCAGGGGGATCACATACGCATTGATCGGCGGACCGCCAGCATGGGCAATGAAGCTGGTAAAACCCGATGTGGTGGTCAATACCGCACCCCACCAGCGCGCCGGCGGCGGACTGTCGGCCTTGGGTGGAAACAGCAGCCGCTGCGCCAGAAACAGCAAAGTGAACCCGCCCACCAGACCTGCCACCCATTTGGGGTCGAGCAGTTTGAACAGCAGCGTACCCAGCGCAATGCCCAGCAAACCGAATGGCAGCAAAAAGCGCAGCAGGCGCCGGTCAACATGGTTGCGAAAGGCTGCCATACCCATCAGGTCCATCACCAGCAGCACCGGCATCAGGATGGCTGCCGCCTGGGGCACCGTGACTGCGAGCGCCAACATCGGCACCGCCAGGGAACCAAAGCCCGCGCCAAAGCCGCTCTTGCTCAGCCCAAGCAGGAGCACCGCCGGGATCGCGACCGCATAAAAAAACGGGTCGGTGATCAAGGGCGCTTCATACCGTCTTCGGCACCCCGGACACCCCGCCAAAGGGATGGTTCATCACACGCGCTCAACCACCAGCGCGATCCCCTGCCCCACGCCGATGCACATGGTGCACAGGGCATAGCGACCACCCGAGGCGTGCAGGCGGTTGACCGCCGTGGTCACAAGGCGCGCACCACTGGCGCCCAACGGGTGGCCCAAGGCAATGGCACCGCCCCAGGCGTTGACACGGGGATCTTCGTCCTGCAGGCCCAGCATCCGCAGCACCGCCAGGCCCTGCGCGGCAAAGGCCTCGTTGAGTTCGATCACGTCCAGTTGGGCCAGCGTCAGGCCGGTCAGCGCGAGCACCTTTTCGGTCGCGGGCGCGGGGCCGATGCCCATGATGCGCGGCGCCACCCCCGCCGTCGCCATCCCCACCACCCGCGCCTTGGGCGTCAGGCCGTTCTTGGCGGCGGTGGCCTCATCGGCCAGCAGCAGCGCGCAGGCGCCGTCGTTCACACCGCTGGCGTTACCCGCGGTCACGGTGCCATCCGGTCGCACCACGCCCTTGAGCATGGCCAGCGCCTCCAGGCTGGTGGCGCGCGGGTGTTCGTCGGTGTCCACCACGACAGGATCGCCCTTCTTCTGCGGGATGCTGACTGGGCAAATCTCGCGCGCCAGGTGGCCCGCCTCGATCGCCGCCACCGCGCGCATCTGGCTGGC
>DAIOEI010000098.1:0-7811 GCA_036746335.1 Hydrogenophaga sp.
AACCATCGACACGCGGATTTTCAATCCGCTGCTCTACCAACTGAGCTACCGGGCCTTGCGTAAACCAAGATTATAGCAGGCCACGGGCAGCTCTCGGCAGGGGCGTAATCAGATTGTCTGGCGTTTGCTTCTGGCCAGATCGACACCCAGTTGTTTCAGTTTGCGGTAGAGGTGGGTGCGCTCCAGGCCGGTCTTGTCCGCAACACGGGTCATGGAGCCCGACTCTTTGGCCAGGTGGTACTCAAAGTAGGCTTTTTCGAACTCGTCGCGGACTTCCCGCAAAGGACCTTCCAGGTTGAAGACTTGCTGCGCCTGCGGGCCAATGTCCAGCACCACTTCTGGCAAGGTTCCACCGGTCATCGCTGCTTCTACGGTGAGGTCGGCTGTGGCGAGCACCGTGTGCATTTTGGTGATGGAAACAGCCGGGCCAGCGGCCATGGGCTTGTTCAGCCCGGTATCCACGGCCTTGAGAAGTTTCTGGAGGGTAATGGGCTTTTCGAGGAACGCGGTCGCACCAATCCTTGTAGCCTCTACAGCAGTGTCAATGGTCGCGTGTCCGCTCATCATGATCACCGGCATGGTGAGCTGACCGGTACTGGCCCACTCCTTGAGCAGCGACACACCGTCGGTATCGGGCATCCAGATGTCCAGCAAAACCAGATCGGGCCTCATGCGCCCGCGGGCAGCACGCGCCTGCGCTGCGTTTTCCGCCAGCTCAACGGAGTGCCCCTCGTCGTTCAAGATTTCGGACAACAAGTCACGGATGCCCAGTTCATCGTCTACTACCAGTATGGTCGCCATGGCGTAAAGCTCTTCCCTCGTTCAATGTTGTCAATCTGCAACTGCGAATGATAACGACACTTGCGCCCCCACCACCCGTTCTTCGTCCAGGCGGTTGCTGATATCGACCCGACCGCCGTGCTCGTCCATGATTTTCTTGACCACCGCCAAGCCCAGGCCCGTGCCTTTGGCCTTGGTCGTGACATAAGGTTCAAAGGCACGCTTGAGGATGGGTTCAGAAAACCCTGGCCCCTGGTCCACAACCGAGAGGCGCACCCAGGCACCCGAGCCGGATCGACGGGTGCGCAACAACACCTCTGCGCCGGGCCGCCCGCTCATGGCATCCTGGGCGTTCTGAATGAGGTTGTGCAAGATCTGCCGAAGTTGCTGGGGATCGGCCTTGACTTTCGGGCAGTCGTTGGAGAGTTCGGTACGCACCGGAATCACGGCTGCGTCGTAAAGAGCCAGGATGTCCTGAACAAGCACATTCAGGTCCAGTGGCACCAGTTGCGCTGCAGGCAGCCGGGCGTAGTCGCGGAACTCGTTGACCAGGCGCTTCATCGCGTCCACCTGGTCAACGATGGTACGAACAGATTTGTCCAGCAGCGCCTGATCGGCCGGAAGCATGCGTCCCTGCAGCTTCATGGCCAGCCGCTCAGCGGAGAGTTGGATGGGCGTCAGCGGATTCTTGATTTCGTGTGCCAGCCGCCGGGCCACTTCACCCCAGGCCTGAGCGCGCTGGGCAGACACCATGTCTGAGACGTCGTCGAACACCAGCAACCGCTCGCCGTGAGGCAGCAGCGCACCGCGGGCGATCAGGGTAACGCCCGGACTTTGAGCCGGCATGGCGTGCGCAGCGGCAGATTGCAGTTCAAAAGATTGTTGCCAGTGTCCTTGGGCGTGCGCCTCCTCGTCCGACAAGAACTGCTCGAACGACTGCAATATCCGCTGAGCAAAGTCCTCCAGCCCTTGGACAGCGGTCAACACTTGACCAATATGCGCCTGTAACGGGGCACGCAAAATCCGGGTGGCACTGGGGTTGGCACTGCGCACATGACCTTGAGCGTCCAGCACAATCACACCCGCGGTGAGGTTGTCCAGAATGGTTTGGAGGTTGGCTCGCGAGGCGTCTAGCTGGGACATGCTGCGCTGTACAGCCGATCGCGCGTCTGCCAGGTCTTGCGTCATGTGAGCGAAGCTGCGGGTAAGTCCCGCCAGTTCATCGCGTGCGGTCAGCTCCAGTTTCGGCGCAAGGTTCCCCTGCGCCACTTCTTTCATGCCCTCTGCCAGCACCAGCAGCGGACGCACCAACTGATTGCCCAACAGCACCGCCAGCGCCACCGCGCCAAAAACAGCCAGGAACAGCGCGAGCGTGAGGGTGCCGATGTACATGCGGCGCAAGCCTTCTCGTCCAAGCGCGCGCTCCTGATACTCCCGATTGGCCACCTGCACCGCCAGGGCATCGGCCACCAGCGCCGAGGGCAAGGGGACGGTGACCTGCAGGTAACGCGGCTCGCCACCAAAACCAAAACCGGGCGCAGTCACCACCGCCACGACAAGAATGTGGGCGTTGTAAGTCATCGCCTGATCGGTGTCTTCTGGCGTTTCTGCTTCTTCCAGTCCTTCGATCCGGGCGATGACGCGCTGCGTACGGACGTTGCGCAGGAGGTCTGCCGCTGGCCTCTGGGGTGACAGATCAAAGCGTGATATCCCAGCACTGGCCAAGGCCTGCCCAGACTCGTTCCACAAAACAATGTCATTGGCGGCCAGGTTTTCTCGCAAACGCTCCAGAGCGAGCACGGCGGCCGTCTGGGGCATGCGGGACAGTTCGTCTGCGGCCATCCGGGTTTTGGTGCTCAGGTCGGAGCTGAGTGTGTCCAGCGTGGTGCGACCCAGGTTCAGACCGGCGTTCAGCGCCGATTCAACGCGCACGTCGAACCAGCTCTCGATCGAACGGGCCACGAACTGGTAAGACACAAAGTAGATCAGCAAGCCTGGCAAGACGCCCACCAAGCCAATGATGGTGGCCAGCTTGAGCAACAACTGACTGCCGAACTTTCGCTGGCGCCAGCGCCGGGCCAGCCGGACTGCCATCCAGAGAATCACAAGAAACAACAGCGCCGCCACCCCGATGTTCAAGCTCACCAGCCAGGTGAAGTTCTCCTCGTACATCACCCGGTTGCGGGTGGCCAAGGTCAGCAAAAACAACAAAACCAGCCCGAGGCCCGTGGTGAACACCAGGCCCACAATGACAGCCCAGCGGCGGGAACGGCGCTGTTTGCGCTGCAAGCGCTTTTCGGCCGTTTGGGGTGGGTCGGCAAAGCTCATGTGGCAGGGTGCTGATCAACGCTCTTCGTCAGGCAAGAGCAGCAAGTCCCTGCCCTCCTCGGGAGGCACCGCTTCAATGCGCTTTGGCACATCCAGTCGCTGGGCGATATCAATGTTCCAGTCGGGCTGATTACCCATGCCAATTTGAAAAGGTCTCGGCAACAGGCGCAGATCCAGCTGAAAACGCCACTGCAAGCGATGCCGGTCATCGGCGTCAATGCGCGAGGCTGGTGCCACCCGCCAGTACGAGACCCGGCCGATGATTGCCAGCGCGTCCTCCAAACTGTCATAGCTCTGGTGCAACGGAAACATCAGCCCTGCGCCACCAGGGCCGGCCTGACCATCGCTGGCCAGGCTCAGCCGCCAGCGGCGCGTCAGGGGCTGGTAGGCCAGCCGGTAGGTGCGTGAGACGGTGGCAACGGTCTTGTCGGTCCAGTACCAGCGCGAGCGGGTGAGCTCTGCCTGCCAGACAAAGAACAGTGGCACGCCTTTGAGCAGCGCGTCTTGCACCACTGGTGTCGATATGGTGTCCAGCCGCACCGACAAGGCGATGCCGTCGGCATCGTGGTGCACTTCGCTGAGCAGAGCCACGGGTTCGCGGGCCAGTGCCCAGCCCGCCATCAAGCAGCCTACCGACAGCATCAACCCGGCGCGCACGCACCGGCGCAAGGCTTCAATCCTCTGCCTTGTCCAAGCGTGCGTAATAAAAGCCATCGTATCCACCGGGGACATTGTCGTTGATGTCCCCGCCACCAAAGTCAGGGCCTGGCAGGAGGTGTCCTGGCGAGGGCAGCCAGCGCGCATCTGGATGCCTGTCCACAAAAGCCTGGACTTGTTCGTCGCCCTCCGCCCGAAAAACCGAACAAGTCGCATAAAGGAAGCGCCCTCCGGGTTTGAGCAAGGGCCACAGCCGCTCCAACAAGCGCTGCTGTACAGCCGCCAAGGCAGAAATGTCGCTTTCCCTTCTCAGCCATCGCACATCGGGATGGCGCCGAACGATCCCCGACGCTGTACAGGGTGCATCGAGCAAGATGGCGTCAAATGCCCGACCATCCCACCACTGGTCCGTGTCAGCCGCATCAGCGCAGCGCACATCGGCCTGCAAGCGCAAGCGCTGAAGGTTCTCGTGAATGCGCTGGCAACGCTGAGGATCCACATCCAGCGCGATCAGGTCCAGATCCGCCCTTTCCAGCAGGTGTGCGGTTTTGCCGCCTGGCGCGGCACAAGCATCCAGGACGCGATCCGTCGGGCGCCATGTGCGCCCGTCCAAAAGCAATTCGGCCGCTCGCTGGGCGGCTGCATCCTGCACTGAAAAATGACCTTCGGCATAACCCGGCAAACCCTCCACAGAGATCGGCGTCGAAAGCATGAGCCCGTCCGTTCCCAGGAGCTCACTCTCGCACCCGAAGGCCTTGAGATGTGCGCGGTAGGTATCGCGCGCGAGTTGCCGCCGGTTCACGCGCAAACTCATCGGTCCAGGCTGCTGGTTGGCTCGCAAGATGCGCTCCCACTGGCTCGGATGGTCTGCACGCACACGTTCAACCCACCAAGCCGGATGGTTCCATTGAACCTCCGGATTATGCTCGCAGGCCTTGAGCAGGGCGGGTGCTTCGCGCAGATAGCGCCGCAGGCAGGCGTTGATGAAGCCCGCTTGGGCCTGGGTGTCCCGGCCCCCCCTGGCAGCTTCTACCGCCTGGTCCACCAAAGTGTGCGTTGCGTAGGGTCGCGACTGCTCATCACCCAAGAGCAGGGCCAGCGCGCTGTGCAGCAATGCGCTGGCAGGTGGCGGTGGGGCCTTGCGCGCCAACTGGGCTTGTAAAGCGCGCGCAGTGCCCAGATGGCGCAGAACATGAAAGCTCAAGGCCTGCACACCAGGGCGCAGCCCTGGAGCGACCCGCTGCAGCACTTTGCTCAACGACTGGCCTTGCTGCACCGCCAGCACGCATTGCGCCGTAGCTTGCAACTGTTTGGCCAAAGGTGGCCCTGCAGCCAGGGAGGTCCCGGGCGGCTGTTGTCGGTTGTGGTCAGGCATGCGGCAAGAGGAGAAGGTGGGCAGATGACTGGCTCAGCCTAGCGTCCAGTCTGGCGCGTGGATGCCGGAGGCTTGTGCTCCAGCGGTCGGATCCATTGGCGCGGTAGCAGCACGCTCATAGGAAAGGGGTCCCATGTGGCGGCCGTAAATGCGGCGGATGCGTTGGGCCAGTGTGGGATGCGAGTCCAGCCAGTGAGCCGCCTGGCCGGGTTCGTTGCCCACAAGCAGCATGTGTTGTACGTGGGCACCAACGGGTCGCCCCTGTACCCCATCAGCCTGCTGACCAAGGCATTTGCGCAGCACCCCACCCAGCCCATCCCTGCTGCGCGTCCATTGCACTGCTCTCGCATCTGCAAGGTATTCCCTTTGGCGTGAGACCGCTGCTTGCAATCCATGTCCGGCGATCCATCCCAACCATCCCGCGGCCATAAGGGCCGCACCCAGAATCACCAGCAACCAGGGGCGCTGCCTGAATCCGGTGTCCACCATGTCCTGTCCCATGCGAAAAAGCATTTCAAGACCAAACACCATGCCCGCCAGACGCATGTTCAGACGGGTATCACCCTCTCCAATATGGCTGAACTCGTGGGCCACCAGGCCCTGCAACTCCTCGCGGGTCAGGTTTTCCAGTGCACCCTGTGTCACGGCAATGACGGCGTCAACGGGGTCCCAGCCTGTGGCAAAGGCATTGATGCTGGTGTCACGCGCGACCACCATGGCCACCGGCCGGGGCAAGCCCGAGGAGATGGCCAGCTCATCGACCACATTGCAAAACCGCTGCTCATCCAGTCCACCACTGGGGTAGGCAGCGCGCGCACCCATCTGCTCGGCCAGGCGCACCGCCCCGCCGTGCCGCAGCCTGGAGGTCTCCAGCCACCAGCCCCCCAACACAAACATCAGCGTGACACCCGTGTTGACCTCGAAAAAATAGCGCGGGAACACGGGCGCATCCGCCACCCAAAAACCGCCGCTCAGACCCCAGGCCAGCGCCAGGGCAGCATTCACCCCCAGCACCAACAGACCCAGCGTGAGCGCAAACCAGAGCAGCAAACGACGGGTCTGGACACGCGCCTTGCGCTGGTGGTCAAAGAAACGCATGGATCGAATTCCTCACCCGAAAGCATGCTCGCAAGGGCTGGGCGGTACAGAATTGCTCAGCGCTCACAAATCAACCCGCGGGGCCTGGCGCTCCACTTCGTTTTGTGTAGCCTTGAGCATGTCCAAAATCTGAAAACCAAACAGACGGGCCACGATGAGCGTGGGGAACTGGGCAGCTGCGTCGTTGTACTCCAATACATGGTCGTTGTAAGCTTGGCGAGCGAAGCCAATCCGGTTCTCCGTGCTGGACAACTCTTCACTGAGCTCGCGCATCGTCTTGTCTGCCTTGAGTTCAGGGTAGGCCTCGGCCACCGCAAAGAGCCGGCCGAGCGCACCACCCAGCAGTTGCTCTGCCCCGGCCAATGCGCCCAGGGCTCCGGCATTGAGCGGGCTGCTGGCAGCTGTCTGCTCTGCTGCTCTCGCCTGATTGCGAGCGGCTATCACTGCCTCCAGCGTTTGGGCTTCGTGCGCAAGGTACTTGCGGGCCACGTCTACCAGATTGGGTATCAGGTCGTAGCGCCGCTTGAGCTGTACATCGATCTGTCCAAACGCGTTGGTGATGGCGTTTTTCAATCGCACCAGACGGTTGTAGGCTCCCACCACCCAAAACACCAGCAGCACGGCTACAGCAATGAGTATCCAAAGGGCAGCAGACATGGCTAGGGTTCTCCGATCGTTGGTTCTTCGGGCATTGGCACGGGGCGCACGCAATATACCCCAGCACCTTTGCTGAAGACTGGCTTCATTTGCTGCAAAGGGCCAAGGGCCTGTACCAAAAAAAAGCCCCCGAGCCTTGGGCCGGGGGCGAGTGATGCCCCGGCCGAAGCGGGGGCGTCTTTTTCAAGGCGCTTACTCGGCGGCGTCCGTCGGGCTGGCGGCTTCCGCCTGATCAGCGGCCAGCGAAACCGCGTCGGCTTCGGCGATGGCGCGGCGTTCTTCGTCGTCCATCTTTTCCTTGACCTTGCGGGCCTCGTGGAAGGCCATGCCAGTGCCGGCCGGGATCAGGCGGCCCACAATGACGTTTTCCTTCAGGCCACGCAGTTCGTCGCGCTTGCCCATGATGGCAGCCTCGGTGAGCACGCGGGTGGTTTCCTGGAAGGAAGCAGCCGAAATGAACGAGTCGGTCGACAGCGAGGCCTTGGTGATGCCCAGCAGCACGTTGCTGTAGGTGGCTGGCAGCTTGCCGTCGGCGCGCAGGGCGTCGTTGGTGTTGAGAATCTCCGAACGCTCCACCTGCTCGCCACCGATGTAGGTCGAATCACCCGGATTCTCGACCACCACACGGCGCAGCATCTGGCGAACAATCACCTCGATGTGCTTGTCGTTGATCTTCACACCCTGCAGGCGGTACACATCCTGCACCTCGTCCACGATGTAGCGCGACAGCTCCTCGATACCCAGCAGGCGCAGGATATCCTGCGGGTCGGCCGGGCCGTCCACTACGCTCTCACCCTTGTTGACCACCTGGCCTTCGTGCACCAGGATGTTCTTTTCCTTGGGGATGAGCTCGTCCCAGACCTTGCCTTCCGGATCGGTGATCTGCAGGCGGACCTTGCCCTTGGTCTCCTTGCCG
>DAIOEI010000099.1:0-7581 GCA_036746335.1 Hydrogenophaga sp.
CCGCCCACGCGCACGCTGCCCTTGTAGACCATGCCGCCCAGCGAGATCACGCCCACTTCGGTAGTACCGCCGCCGATGTCCACCACCATGGAGCCGGAAGCGTCCGACACCGGCAGGCCGGCGCCGATGGCCGCGGCCATCGGCTCTTCGATCAGGTAGACCTCGGAAGCGCCCGCGCCCAGGGCGGATTCGCGGATGGCACGGCGCTCGACCTGGGTGGAGCCGCAGGGAACACAGATGATGATGCGCGGGCTCGGCTTGAACATCGAGCGCGGGTGCACCATCTTGATGAACTGCTTGAGCATCTGCTCGGTGACGGTGAAGTCGGCGATCACGCCGTCTTTCATGGGGCGGATGGCCTCGATGTTGCCGGGCACCTTGCCCAACATGGCCTTGGCTTCCTTGCCGACCGCCTGGATGGTTTTTTTGCCCTGGGGACCGCCTTCGTGGCGAATGGAGACCACAGAAGGTTCGTCGAGCACAATGCCCTTGCCGCGAACGTAGATCAGGGTGTTGGCGGTGCCGAGGTCAATGGCCAGGTCGGTTGAGAAACTCCGACGAAACGCTTCAAACATGGTGCAATCAATCTGGTGAGGCACGGCCACCGCTTCGGGTGAACGTCGCCTGGAAAAGGGGTGTGTCGGACAAGGGGCTTAAGTCCTTGATTCAACGACGAAATGAGCTTGATGCCCGGTTTTGGTCGCCAAACCTTGGATAATACCGCATCCCCTGTGCATAACTTCATCCAACGGGGCCGAAATCGTCGATTTCCAGACCCTTCCGGGTGTTCAAGGCCTTGCGCCTGGCTCACCCTTTCGTATTACAACGCCACGGACCACCACCATGTCCCTGTCCCTGTCCCTGTCCGACATCGGGCGAATCGCCAATCTGGCGCGCCTGGAACTCAGTGACGCCCAGAGCGAGCGCATGCAGACCCAGCTCAACGGCTTCTTCGACCTTGTCGAGCAAATGAATGCGGTGGACACCAGCGGCGTCGAGCCGCTGGCTCACCCGACCGCCGTGATCGACCACGTCAGTCTGCGCCTGCGCCCCGACGTGGCCAGTGAACCGAACAACCGCGAGGCCAACCAGCGAAGCGCCCCCGCCGTCGAGCGCGGCCTGTTCCTCGTGCCCAAGGTGATCGAATGAGCTTGAAGCAGATTCACGAAATGGGTGTGGCCGAGTTGGCCGCTGCCATCGCCGAGAAGCAGACATCCTCCGTCGAGGCCGCGCAGGCTTTGCTGGCACGCGCGAAACAGCACCAGCGCTTGGGCGCCTACCTGGCCTTCAACGACGACCTGACGCTGACACAGGCGAAGGCTGCCGATGCCCGCATCGCGGCCGGCGAACGCGGGCCGCTGCTGGGCGTGCCGCTGGCCCACAAGGATATTTTCGTCACGCAAGGTTTCCCGACCACCGCGGGCAGCAAGATGCTCAAGGGCTACCAGAGCCCTTTCGATGCCACCGTGGTCACCAAGCTGGCCGCCGCCGGTGCCGTGACCCTGGGCAAGCTCAACTGCGACGAGTTCGCCATGGGCGGCAGCAATGAGAACTCGGCCTACGGCTTGGCCCGGAACCCTTGGGACACCGACCGCGTGCCCGGCGGCTCCTCGGGCGGCTCGGCGGTGGCCGTGGCCGCGCGCCTGGCGCCCGCCGTCACCGGCACCGACACCGGTGGCTCGATCCGCCAGCCCGCGAGTTTCTGCAACGTCACCGGCATCAAGCCCACCTACGGCCGCTGCTCACGCTACGGCATGGTGGCCTTCGCCTCCAGTCTGGACCAGGCCGGTCCGATGGCGCGCAGCGCCGCCGACTGCGCCACGCTGCTGAGCGCGATGGCCGGCCCCGACATCGACCGCGACTCCACCAGCCTGGACCATCCGGCCGAGGACTACACCCGCCTGCTCGGCACGCCGCGCGAAGGCGCCAGTACCGCCCAGCCGCTCAAGGGCTTGCGCATCGGCCTGCCCAAAGAATTTTTCGGTGAAGGCTGCGCGCCCGACGTGCTCGCCGCCGTGCGCGCCGCTTTGAGCGAGTACGTGAAGCTCGGCGCCACACTGGTCGACATCTCGCTGCCGCGCACCGAGCTGTCCATCCCGGTCTACTACATCATCGCGCCGGCCGAGGCCTCGTCCAACCTCAGCCGTTTCGACGGCGTGAAGTTCGGCCACCGTGCCGCGAAGTTCGACGACCTGACCGACATGTACAAGAAGTCGCGCAGCGAAGGCTTTGGCCCCGAGGTGCAGCGCCGCATCATGATCGGCACCTATGTGCTGAGCCACGGCTACTACGACGCGTATTACCTCAAGGCCCAGCAGATCCGCCGCCTGATCGCGCAGGATTTCCAGCAGGCTTTCACGCAATGCGACGTGATCGCCGGCCCGGCCGCGCCGACCACCGCCTGGAAGATTGGCGAGAAAAGCGACGACCCGGTCGCCAACTACCTGGCCGACATCTTTACCCTGCCGGCCTCGCTGGCGGGGCTGCCCGGCATGAGCGTGCCGGCCGGCTTTGGCGCAGGCCACCTGCCGGTGGGACTGCAGCTGATAGGCAACTACTTCAAGGAGGCTGAGCTGTTGCAAGCCGCACACGCTTTCCAACAGGCCACCGACTGGCACATCCGCACGCCTTCGGGATTCTGATCATGAGCCACACAAACAAATCCCTGCTGGTGCACGGTTATGAAGTCGTGATCGGCTTCGAAACCCACGCCCAGCTGGCGACCAAAAGCAAGATCTTCAGCCGCGCGCCCACGGCCTTCGGCGCCGAGCCGAACACGCAAGCCTGCGCGGTGGACCTGGCGCTGCCGGGCACGCTGCCTGTGATGAACCGAGGCGCTGTGGAGCACGCGATTCGCCTCGGGCTGGCACTGGGCTCGCACATTGCCGAGCAGAGCGTGTTCGCGCGCAAGAACTACTTCTACCCCGACCTGCCCAAGGGCTACCAGATCAGCCAGTTCGAGATACCGGTGGTGCAGGGCGGCTCGGTGGAGTTCTTTTTGGGTGAAGAGAAGAAGTCGGTGCGCCTCGTGCGCGCCCACCTCGAAGAGGACGCGGGCAAGAGTCTGCACGAGGACTTCATTGGTCAGAGCGGTATCGACCTCAACCGCGCCGGCACGCCGCTGCTGGAGATCGTGACCGAGCCCGACATGCGCTCCAGCGCCGAGGCCGTGGCCTATGCGAAAGAGCTGCACAAGATCGTGACCTGGATCGGTGTGTGCGACGGCAACATGCAGGAAGGCAGCTTCCGCTGCGATGCCAACGTGTCGGTGCGCAAGCCGGGCGCGCCGCTGGGCACGCGCCGCGAAATCAAGAACCTGAACTCGTTCAAGTTCATGCAGCAGGCGATCGACTACGAGATCCGCTGGCAGATCGAGCAGATCGAAGAAGGTCACGCGATCCAGCAAGCCACGGTGCTGTTCGACCCCGACACCGGCGAAACCCGCGCCATGCGCACCAAGGAAGACGCGGCCGACTACCGCTACTTCCCCGACCCGGATCTGCCGCCGCTGGTGATTGCGCGCAGCTGGGTGGACGAGGTGAAGGCAACGATGCCCGAGTTGCCACGCCAGATGGCCGAGCGCCTGGTGGCCGCCTACGGCCTGCCCGAATACGACGCGACCACGCTGACGCAGAGCCCGACCATGGCCGCCTATTTCGAGACCGCTGCCTTAGCCAGCGGTCAGGCCAAGATGGCCAGCAACTGGATCATGGGCGAGATCTCGCGCCGGCTGAACAACGAAGAGCAGGACATCGCCCAGGTGCCGGTGAGCGCCGACACGCTGGCGGCGCTGCTTAAGCGCATAGCAGACGGCACGGTTTCCAACAACGCCGCCAAGCAGGTGATGGACGCGCTGTGGACCGGCGAGGGTCAGGACGTCGACGCCGTCATCGAAGCCAAGGGCCTCAAGCAGATGAACGACTCCGGTGCACTGGAAAAAATCATCGACGAGGTGATGGCAGCCAACGCTCCTATGGTCGAGCAGTTCCGCGCTGGCAAGGACAAGGCCTTCAATGCGCTGATCGGCCTGGTCATGAAGGCCAGCAAGGGCAAGGCCAACCCGCAACAGGCCAACGAGTTGCTGAAAAAGAAACTGGGTTGAGTGCCTGACTCGCGCAGTCCAAGTTGCGTCACCGGCATACGTGCTTCACGCCAGCAACCACCGGGGACGGCACCTGCGGTCCGCAGGTGTTGCGCTTGAGGAGCGCGGCCGCACGGGAGGTTCAGTTTCTGGCCCAGAGCTGCCGCAAGCGTGACAACTCCTCGTCATAGCGCTCGTTGATGCGGTCCTTCTCTTGCGCTCGTTCGATCAAAAAACGCCTCTGGGCCTCCTGCTGCTGCTCGTTGTCAGCCACTTTGCGCTGCAGCCACATCGGAGACTTGGCGACATCGCCTTTGTAGAACTCCAACTCAACGTCAATCGCCTTGCGCTGCTCCTGCAATACTTGGATCCGCCGGGTCACAACGGAGGTGAGTTCGTCCACCTGCGCCAGCGCATCGGCACGGGCTTTGGCATGGGAGCCTTCATCGGGGTAGCGCATGACCAGCGCCCTGTTGCGGCGCCGCTCTTCGGCTTCCCGGGCTCTTTCGTCCTCTTCAATCTTGCGCTGGGCTTCCATGCGCGCACGTTCTTCAGCGGTATAGCTGGGCGGCACCACACGCTTGAGCGTGCCACTGCCGGTCAACTCCTTTTGCTCTCGATCAAGACACTCGGGAATCGGACGGTCCGAAGTGATGCGCCGCCCCGTCTTGTCCACACAGGTGTAAATGCTCGGCCCGGCTGTTGGCGCCCTGGATTGCGCCCAAACAGACACGGGCACCAGCGACGCGGCCAGCAACCAACCCATTGCATAGGCGGCAAGCTTCAAAGAACCGGTTTGAGTCAGCACAAGCTCTCAATTCAAGAAACACCATAACGCTGACGATAGGCCAGCACCTTGTCGCGGTACAAGCCCGCGTCTCCTGCGCAACGCACCTGTAGATACTGCAATAAATCGGCCAGCCTCGCAATGGCGCACACCTGCATACCCAGCTGTCGCTGCACATATTGCACGGCGCTGTGGTCCACATCGCGCAACTGCCCGTCAGGGCCTTGCTCGGTCGCCTTTTCCTGGCGGTCCAGTGCAATGGCGACCGCATGTGGCGTGGCTCCAGCGGCCTGGATCAGTGCGATCGATTCGCGTGCAGCCGTTCCCGCGCTCATCACATCGTCCACGATCAGCACACGGCCCCGAAGGGGTGCACCCACCAGCGAGCCACCCTCCCCGTGGTCTTTGGCTTCTTTTCGGTTGTAGGCAAAAGGCACGTTGCGGCCGAGCCGGGCCAATTCAATCGATACCGCCGCGCCCAGCGGAATGCCCTTGTACGCAGGGCCGAAAATCATGTCGAACTCGATCCCGCTGGCGACCAGGGCCTGTGCATAAAATTGCGCAAGCCGCCCGAGCTTGGCCCCGTCGTCGAAAAGACCCGCATTGAAGAAATAGGGCGACAGCCGCCCGGCTTTGGTCTTGAACTCGCCGAAACGCAGCACGCCAGCGTCCACACAGAACTGCACAAAGTCTTGCGCCAGCTCATCACCTTGCGCACCGGAAGTGGGCGAGACCGCATCCAACACCATGGGGAAATCCTTGTTCAAACTCACCAGCCTCAACCTCAACGGCATCCGTTCGGCCACCAGCAAGGGGCTGGAAACCTGGCTCGGCGGACATGCACCCGATTGTATTTGTGTGCAGGAAGTCAAGGCCCAGGCAGCTGATGTGACCGGTCGTTTTGACAACATGGTAGGCCTCAAGGGCCATTTCCATTTCGCGGAAAAGAAGGGGTATTCGGGCGTTGCTGTGTACAGCCGACACGAGCCCAGCGAAGTGATCGCAGGCTTTGATGGCGGGGAATTCGACACCGAAGGCCGTTGGGTAGAACTGCGCTTTGATACGCTCCAACGCAAGTTCTCGGTCATCAGCGCCTATTTTCCCAGCGGTTCCTCAGGTCCCGAGCGGCAAGAAGCCAAATACCGCTTTCTGGATCTGATGTACCCCCACCTGATGGCGCTCAAGACACAGCGGGAGTTCGTCATTTGCAGCGATGTGAACATTGCGCACCAGAATGCCGACCTCAAGAACTGGAAAAGCAACCAGAAGAACAGCGGCTTTTTGCCCGAGGAGCGCGCCTGGATGACGCGCCTGCTCGACCCGAGCGCGGGCGGTCTGGTGGATGCGTACCGCCGCCTGCAGCCCGACACCACCGATGCCTGCTACACCTGGTGGAGCAACCGGGGCCAGGCCTACGCCAAGAACGTGGGCTGGCGGCTGGACTACCACCTGGCCACCTCAGCCTTCGCCGCGACGGCCCGCCAAGAGTCGATCTACAAGGGTGAAAAGTTCAGCGACCACGCGCCTTTGACCATCGAGTACGACTTCCAACTGTGAGCCGCCCATGTTCCGATACCACACCACGCCTGTCACAGCCTTCGCCCAGAATTGCTCCATTGTCTGGTGCGATGAAACCGGGGACGCCGCCGTCATCGATCCGGGCGGTGACCTCGACCGCATCGAAGCCGAGGTCAAGCGCCTGGGCGTGACACTCAAAGCCATCTGGCTCACCCACGCCCACATCGACCACGCAGGCGGCACCGCCACCCTGGCCGCCAAGCTGGGCCTGCCCATCATCGGCCCCCATCCTGGCGACCAGTTCTGGATCGACGGCCTGCCGCAGCAAAGCCAGATGTTCGGCTTTCCGCCCGCCGGGCATTTCACGCCCACCCGCTGGCTGGCCGACGGCGACACGGTGCAGATCGGGCAGTGCACGCTCAACGTGCGCCACTGCCCGGGCCACACACCCGGCCACGTGGTGTTTCACTCGCCCGAAGCGAAACGGGCTTTCGTGGGCGACGTGCTGTTTGCGGGCAGCATCGGCCGCACCGACTTTCCGCAGGGCAACCATGCGCAGCTGTTATTTAGTATCAAAGAGCGGCTCTGGCCGATGGGCGACGAGACCGTGTTCATCCCGGGGCACGGACCGGAGAGCACGTTTGGGGAGGAGCGGCAGTTCAATCCGTATGTCGGGGAGCGCTGATCACCCGCGCTTCGCTGCCTCGTACAGACCCCGCACCTTCGGCACATTCGCCTGCAGCTCCCGGATGCGCTGCGGGCCGCTGGGGTGGGTGGAGAGGAAGGCGATGCCGTTGCCGCCGCCCGCCTTCGCCATTTTTTGCCAGAGGCTGACGCTGGCGTCGGGCCGGTAGGCGCCGCGTGCTGCGAGTTCCAGGCCGACCAGGTCGGCCTCGCGCTCGTCTTCGCGGCTGAATCTGAGCGTGAGCAACTGGGTGCCGAGGTCGGCTGCGACGTTGCCCAGGTCGCCCAGCCCCAGCAGCGCCGCGCCCAGGCGCAGGCCGATGCCGGTGGCGGTGGTTTTGGCCAGGCGCTCGCGCGCGTGTTCGCGCAGGGCGTGCGCCATTTCGTGGCCCATGATCATCCCGGCTTCGTCGTCGCTGAGCTGGAGTTTGTCGAGAATGCCGGTGTAGAAGGCGATCTTGCCGCCGGGCAGGCAGAAGGCGTTGATCTGGTCGCTGCGGATCAGCGCCAC
>DAIOEI010000100.1:0-7579 GCA_036746335.1 Hydrogenophaga sp.
GCGACCTTGAAGCCTTTGTCTTGCAAGACGGCGAGCGGGGGGGTGAGCTTGTGCAGCTCGGGCATGCCGTTCGCGCATGGGCCCTGGTAGCGCACCACGGCGATCAGGTCTTTCTCCAGTTGCCCGGCGTTGAACAGGGCCAGCAGGTCTTGCTGGTCGCTCACAACCACGGCGGGCGCGCGCACCACGCGGTGTTCGGGCGCGACGGCCGAGACCTTGACCACGCTGCGGCCCAGGTTGCCCTGCAGCAGGCGCAGGCCGCCGTCAGCGCTGAACGGGTCACTGACCGGGCGCAGCACGCTGGTGTCGCCGCTGGTGGCGGGCAGGTCACGCCATTCCAGGGCACCGTCATTCAGCCAGGGTTCCTGCGTGTAGGCGGTCAGGCCCCCCCCCATGACGGTGTACACGTCGCCGTGCAACAGGCCGGCGGCCAGCAGTTCTCGCATGAGGAAGCCCATGCCGCCGGCGGCATGGAAGTGGTTCACGTCGGCCTTGCCATTGGGATAGACACGGGCCAGCAGCGGGATCACGCCTGAGAGCTCGGCGAAATCGTCCCAGTCCATCAGCACGCCCGCAGCGCGCGCCATCGCGATCAGGTGGATGGTGTGGTTGGTGGAGCCGCCGGTGGCGAGCAGGCCGACGATGCCGTTGACCAGAGCCTTCTCGGTCACGATATCGGCCAGGCGGATGGCGGACTGGCCAGCCCGGCCGGTGTTGGCCACGGCGCGTTCCAGCGCGGCTTGGGTCAACGCTTCGCGCAGCCCGGCTCCAGGGTTCACGAAGGACGAGCCCGGCAGGTGCAGGCCCATGATCTCCATCAGCATCTGGTTGCTGTTGGCGGTGCCGTAGAAGGTGCAGGTGCCGGGCGCGTGGTAGGCGGCGGCTTCGCTCTCCAGCAGCGCCTCGCGGCCGACCAGGCCCTGCGCGTATTGCTGGCGCACCTTGGCCTTGGCGTCGTTGGACAGGCCGCTGACCATGGGACCGGCGGGAACGAACACGGTGGACAGGTGGCCGAACTGCAGCGCGCCCATGAACAGGCCGGGGACGATCTTGTCGCACACGCCGAGCATGAGCGCGGCGTCGAACACCTTGTGCGACAGGCCCACGGCGGTGGCCAGGGCGATGACGTCGCGCGAGAACAGCGAGAGTTCCATGCCCTCGGCGCCCTGGGTGATGCCGTCGCACATGGCGGGCACGCCACCCGCCACCTGGGCCGTAGCGCCGATGGCGCGTGCATGGCTGCGCAGCAGCTCGGGGTAGTGCTCATAGGGCTGGTGGGCCGAGAGCATGTCGTTGTAGGCGGTGATGATGCCCACATGCGGCGCGCGTTCGGCGTGGATCACCAGCTTGTCGGCCAGTGGCAGGGCGGCCGTGGTGTGGGCCATGTTGGCGCAGCCCATGCCCGCGCGCTGGGTTTTGCCGGCGCGGGCCTGGGCGTCCATGCTGGCCAGGTAGTCGCCGCGCAGGCCGCGGCTGCGTTCGACAATGCGTTGCGTGACGCGGGCGAGGGTGGGGTGCAGGGGGGCGTTCATGTGTTTATCCAATCCATACGTGGACAGGTGTCTGGGTCTGGTTCAGCACCAGTGAGATGGGCAGCGCCGGGTCGGCCTTCTGGGCGGCGCGGTGGTAGACGGCAAGCTTGATCTCGCCGCTGATGGACAGCAGCAGCTCACGCGCTTGCAGCAGCGCGTGCAGCGTGAAGCTGATGCGTGCGTGTGGTGCGGGGCTAGGGGCCTGCTCGGGCACCACCCAGGCCAGGCGCTCGTCGGTGGCGATGGCGCGGGCGTAGCCGGGGGCACCGGGGAACAGCGACGCGGTGTGCGCGTCTTCGCCCATACCGAGCACGGCCACGTCCAGCGGCCAGGGCAGGTCGGCAATGCGCTCGGTGGCGTCGCTCACCAGGGCGTCCAGCACCTCGGCGTTAAAGACCGGGGCCAGTTCGCGGAAGAACAGCACGAAGCGCGCAGCCGCGGCCCGGCCCTGCAGCAGGTGGCGGACGACCAGAGCGGTGTTGCTGGCCTCATGGTCGCGCGGCACCACGCGTTCGTCCACCAGCACGATGCTGACGCGGGACCAGTCCAGGTCGTGCTCCCGCAGGGCTTCAAACACCGGGATCGGCGACTTGCCACCTGAGACCGCCAGGCTCGCCTGGCCGCGTTCGGCGATGGCAGCGCGCAGTGCATCGGCGATGTGTGTCGCGATGGTCTCCGGCTTAGCGCCGGTATGTTCGGTGACCACGACTGCAGGCATGTCAGGCCCTCCAGCAAGGAAAGCCGTGGAACCGGCTTTGCCGGGCCGCTGGTGTTGCCCCTTGAGGGGCGGAGCGGTTACGCGAAGCGAACAAGCGACGGGGGTGGGTCACGATTCCTCCACCCACGAGGAGCCCTCACGCGCCATGAGCGCCGACGACGCCGCCGGGCCCCAACTGCCCGCCGTGTAGGGCTTGGGCTTTTCGCCCAACTGTTTCCAGCCGTCGATGATGGGTTCGACCCACGCCCAGGCGGCTTCGAGTTCGTCGCGGCGCATGAAGTGGGTCAGGCGGCCTTTGATGACGTCGATCAGCAGCCGTTCGTAGGCTTCAGCGCGGCGCTCGACAAAGGCGGTCTGCAGGTCCAGGTCGAGCTTGACCGGGCGCAGCTTCATGCCGCTGCCGGGCTCCTTGGCCATCATTTGCAGCTGGATGTGTTCTTCCGGCTGCAGGCGGATGAGCAGGCGGTTGACCGACTGGTGGGCCGATTCGTTGAAGATGGTGAAGGGCAGTTCGGCGAACTCGATGACGATTTCAGACTGGCGAGCCGCCATGCGCTTGCCAGTGCGCAGGAAGATGGGCACGTTGGCCCAGCGCCAGTTGTTGATGTAGGCCTTGAGCGCGACGAAGGTTTCGGTGCTGCTGTCTTCCGGGATGTTCTCTTCCTGCAGGTAGCCTGGGGCGGCCTCGCCGTTGGAGGCGCCCGCCGCGTATTGCCCGCGCACGGTGTCGCGGGCCACGTCGGCCACGCTCATGGGGCGCAGCGAACGCAGCACCTTGAGTTTTTCATCGCGCACCGCGTCCGGGTCGAGCGAGACCGGCGGCTCCATGGCGACGATGCACAGCAGTTGCAGCAAGTGGTTCTGCACCATGTCGCGCATGGCGCCGGTGCCGTCGTAGAAGCCGGCGCGGCTGCCCACGCCCACGCTTTCGGCCACGGTGATCTGGATGCTCTTGATCTGCGGGCTGCGCCACAGCGGCTCGAAGATGCTGTTGCCAAAGCGCAGCACCATCAGGTTTTGCACCGTTTCCTTGCCCAGGTAGTGATCGATGCGGAACACCTGGTGTTCCTCGAAATACTGGCCGACATCGTTGTTGATCTGCTTCGCCGAGGTCAGGTCGTGCCCCAGCGGCTTTTCCAGCACCACGCGGGCGCGTGCGTCGATCAGGCCTGCACCATCGAGGTTCGCACAGATGCCCACAAAAAGGCTGGGTGCGGTGGCCAGGTAGTACACGCGGTCGGAGCCGGGCTGCATCTGGGCCTTGAGTTCTTGGAATGCGGCGGCGTCCGTGGCGTCCACACAGACGTAGCTCAGGCGGCGCACGAAGGTAGCCCATACCTCGTCTTTGTAGGCCTTGCTGCCGATGAAGCCGCGCACCTTTTCCTCGATAAAGTGCAAGAAGGCGCCACGGTCCCAGGTCTGGCGGCCCAGCGCGTAAATCTGGGTTTGCTCGTGGAGGTTGTTGTGCAGGTGCGCCATGTAGAGCGCAGGCAGCAGCTTGCGCACCGAGAGGTCGCCCACGCCACCGAAGATGACGAGGTCCAGCGGCGCTGCGGCAGAGGAGGGCGTGGGAGTGCTCATGGGGTTTCAGGTTACTTGAGTAGACAGACTTTACTGTAATTAAGTTACAAGTTGGGTTCTTTTTGTCATGGACCTGTTCCAGACAGGGCAACGGTCGGAAAAACCCTTAACCCAACGGCTGGAAGCGGGGTCGGCCGTTGGCCAGGCGCTGCAAGACCTGTTCCCGGCTTGGCGGTTGGCAGCCAGTCTTCTGCACACACAGGCTGGCGCTGGCGATGGCATTGGCCAGCAGGGCTTCCACGTCGTCGGTACCGAGCTGCAGTTCTGCTGCGCTGCGAGTCGATTGCATGGCAGGCCGTTCCAACAGCGCGGCCAACATCCCGGCCAGGAAGCAATCGCCCGCGCCCACGGTGTCGGCCACGGTCACGGGCTGCGACTCGCTCGCCCGCCAGGCGCTGCCGTCGCGGGCCATGAACACCGCGCCCTTGGCGCCCAGGGTCAGCGCCAGCCAGCGCGCTGGGGTCTGGGTCAGCAGCTCGCGGGCGGCCACCAGCGGGTCGGGGTTCGTGAAGCCCAGGATGTGCAAGTCGTCGTCGCTGACTTTGACGATGTCAGCCTCTCGCAGCGCGGCCATGACGCTGGCCTGGTAGGCCCCCATGTCGGGCACGATGGCCGGGCGCAGGTTGGCGTCCACCACCACCAGTTTGCCTGCGGCGCGCTGGGTCTGCAGCCAGGGCAGGTATTTGTGGGAGTCGTCGGCTACCAGGGCGAGACAGCCGGTGACGACCATTTTCAGTACCGGTTGCGCGGCGCAGTGCGCTGTCAGGGTGGCGGCGTCCACGCGCCGGTCTGCCACGCCTTCTCGGTAGAAGCTGTAGCTGGCCTTGCCCGCCTCGTCCAGGCTGACCACGGCCAGCGAAGTGGGTTCGTGCGCAGGCTCGGGTTCTGCCAGTTGCACACGCGCCCGCGTCACCGCCTGGGCCAGGCCGCGCCCGAAACGGTCTTGAGAGAGCGGGTTGAGGTAGAGCGTTCCGACACCTTGCAAGCCGAGCGCGCGGGTGAGGTTGTACACGGCGCCGCCGTCGCAGGGGCGCAGGCGGCCGTCGGCCTCCTGGATCATGTCCATCAGGGCTTCACCGGCGGTGGCCACCGTGACGGGGCTGTTGGGTGGCAGTTGGTCGGGAATAGGGAAAACCATAACTAAATCCAGTTGATTTATTAACCTGAGGACCACTATAGTTCAAGCACTCCCAGGTCGGCACCGGAATAACCCCGAGGCGGGCACAGGAGCACCCAGGTTCCACAACGTCAGACCCCATCCACCCGCTCCGAGGAGACTCTCATGCAAAAAGCCGTATTCGTTTTGTCCGCTCTGGCCCTGGCCGCCGGTTCCGCTTTCGCCCAGGCGCAGCCGGTCATTGGCCTGATCACCAAGACCGAGTCCAACCCATTTTTCGTGAAAATGAAAGAGGGCGCAGACGCCGAAGCCAAGAAGTTGGGTGCCCGGCTGATCGCTGCCGCCGGCAAGACCGACGGCGACAACGCCGGCCAGGTGACCGCCATGGAGAACATGATCGCCGCCGGTGCCAAGACCATCCTGATTACGCCCAGCGACGCCAAGGCCATCATCCCGGCCATCCGCCGCGCCCAGCAGCAAGGCGTGATGGTGATCGCGCTGGACAGCCCGACCGACCCTGTCACCGCTGTGGACGCGCTGTTTGCCACCGACAACTACAAGGCCGGTGTACTGATCGGCCAGTACGCCAAAGCGGCCATGGGCGGCAAGAAGCCCGTGATCGCCACGCTGGACCTGTTCCCCGGCCACCCGGTGGGCGCCCAGCGGCACAACGGTTTCCTTAAGGGTTTTGGTCTGACCGCGCCGGACGCCAGCAGCAACCAGCTGGGTGGCGCGGCGGCGGGCGTGGTCTGTATGGCGGACAGCTTCGGTGACGCGGCCAAGGGCCAGACCGGTATGGAAAACTGCCTGCAGAAGAACCCGAACATCAACCTCGTGTACACCATCAACGAACCCGCCGCCGCCGGTGACTTCAAGGCGCTCAAGGCCGCTGGCAAGGAAAAAGACGTGGTCATTGTCTCGGTGGACGGTGGCTGCGCCGGTATCAAGGACGTGGGCGCAGGCGTGATCGCCGCCACCAGCCAGCAGTACCCGCTGCGCATGGCCGCCATGGGCGTGGCGGCGGGCGTGGAGTACGCCAAAACGGGTAAAAAAGTCAGCGGCTATACGGACACAGGCGTGACCCTGATCGCCGCCAAGGCGGTGGCTGGCGTGGACAGCAAAGACGTGAAGACGGGCATGGACCTGTGCTGGGGTAATAAATAAGGGGCTCCCCCCTGCGCCGCTTTGCGGCTTCCCCCCTCTCTGGCGCGCCTTCGGCGCTTGGAGGAGGGAAGGCAGCTTGGGCCGGCGGAGCCGGACCCTTGCTGCCCTTGGGTGAAGACACTTCGATCCTCGTTTCGTTCTTGTTGGGTAGGACTCGCCTCGTTTCGCTGGGCGCATCTTGCCTCTGCTGTTTCTTTGACTTGAGAGCCCGCGTCAGACGGGCACTCTGTGTGCACTGCGTTCCTCTGTGTGGGGCGCTGTTGTTGCCTCAACCTCTCTGATTGGACGGGCCATCGCCATGAATGCTCTCACATCCAAACTTCCGCCCATGGGCACACTCGGGCCGTTCCTGGCCTTGTTGTGCGCCTGCGCATTTTTCGCCACACAGAGCGACCGTTTTCTCACGTTGCAGAATTTCTCGCTGATCCTGCAGCAGGTGATGGTGGTGGGCACCATCGCGATTGGCCAAACGCTGATCATCCTGACCGCGGGCATCGACCTGTCGTGCGGAATGATCATGGCGCTGGGCTCCATTGTCATGACCAAGATGGCGGCCGACTTCGGTTTGCCGGCCCCCGTGGCGATCATGTTGGGTATCGGGGTGACCACGCTGTTCGGCCTGGCCAACGGCCTGCTGGTCACCAAGGCCAAGCTGCCACCTTTCATCGTCACGCTGGGCATGCTGAACATCGCGTTCGCCATCACCCAGCTGTACTCGGGCTCGCAGACCGTCACCGACGTGTCCGCAGGCATGACCTGGCTGGGCAATTCGTTCCGCATCGGCCAGACCAACATCCTGTATGGCGTGGTGCTGATGCTGGCGCTGTACCTGATCACCTGGCTGTTCCTGCGCGAGACGGCGCCGGGCCGCCACATCTACGCCGTGGGCAACAGCCCGGAGGCTTCGCGCCTGACCGGCATTTCCACCGACAAGGTGCTGCTGGGCGTGTATGCGCTGGCCGGCGTGTTCTACGGCATCGCCTCGCTGCTGAGCGTGGCCCGCATCGGCGCGGGTGACCCGAACGCCGGGCAGACCGAGAACCTCGACGCCATCACCGCCGTGGTGCTGGGCGGCACCAGCCTGTTTGGCGGGCGCGGCATCATCATTGGCACCCTGATCGGCGCGCTGATCGTGGGCGTGTTCCGCAACGGTCTGACGCTGATGGGCGTGTCGTCGGTCTATCAGATTCTGGTGACCGGCATTCTGGTGATCCTGGCGGTTTTGACCGACCAAATGTCGCGCAAGGGAGTGAGGTAATGAATCACCCCCTGCGTCGCTGCGCGACTCCCCCCTCCAGGGGGGCCACGCTGGTGGCCCGGCAAAGCCGGTTCCACGGCGTGTGCTGGTCCTGCACACCTGTCTGCTTCTGCCCGTGCTCGCCGGAGAACTCACATGTCAATTGATGCATCTGCCCCCCTTGTCATGAAGGCCACCGGCCTGGTCAAGCGCTACGGCCAGGTCACCGC
>DAIOEI010000101.1:0-7569 GCA_036746335.1 Hydrogenophaga sp.
GCAGCGCCTTCCTGCTCGCGGATCACGTCGCCTAGCACGCGGCCGAGCAGGCGGATGTCGTCCATCAGGGGCAGGTCTTTGTCAGGCCCGGTTGTGCCTCGCAGCTTGGCTGCGCGAGTAGGGGAGGGGGCTGCGGTGCGTGGGGACGTTCGGCTCATGTCGGTTTCGGGCGCGGTGCTGTATTTTTGTGCAGGGGTCATGCTAGCATTCAACGAAGCCTCGCCTGTTACCAAACAGGTACCAAATGACTCCCGCCGCGTTGCTCGGAGTTGATCTTTTTTTGATGCATCGCCGTGTCTATTTCAAGCCCTCCCGAAGCCCTTCACATCACGATTGCCACCCGGGAGAGCCGGCTCGCGCTTTGGCAGGCCGAACACGTCAAAGCCCTCATGCAAGACTTGGGCCAGCACGTGACCTTGCTGGGCATGACGACGCTGGGCGATCAGATACTGGACCGCAGCCTCTCCAAGGTGGGCGGCAAGGGCCTGTTTGTCAAGGAACTGGAAGTGGCGCTGGACGAAGGCCGCGCCGACATCGCTGTGCATTCGCTCAAAGATGTGCCGATGGACTTGCCGCCAGGCTTTGTGCTGGCTTGTGTGATGGAGCGGGAAGACCCGCGCGATGCCTGGGTCTCACCTCATTGCGCGGGTCTGGCCGATTTGCCAAGCCAGGCGGTGGTGGGCACTTCGAGCCTGCGGCGTCTGGTTTTGCTGCGTGGCGCGCTGGATGCGCTGGGACGGCAAGATGTGCGTATCGAGCCGCTGCGCGGCAACCTCGATACCCGCCTGCGCAAGCTCGATGAAGGTCAATACCACGCCATCGTGCTCGCCGCCGCAGGCCTCAAGCGGCTCGGCCTCGAAGCGCGCATTCGCCAGGTGTTCGAGCCCGAGCAATCGCTGCCAGCTGCGGGGCAAGGGGCGCTGGGCATCGAGGTGCGTGCTGACCGCACCGATCTGGTCTCGGCCCTGGCACCGCTGGTGCACATGCCTACCTGGCTGCGCGTGGCGGCTGAGCGGACGGTCTCTCGCACCATGGGCGGTAGTTGCTCCATGCCGCTGGCGGCCTACGCCCACTGGCTGGAAGACGGAACGACCCTGGTGCTGCGGGCCGCCTGGGGCGACCCACAGGGTGTCTTGCCCTTGGTGCGGGTAGAGGGTTCGGCGCCGGTGCGCACTTTGGTCGAAGCCGAAGCCTTGGGGCAACGCATGGCGCTGGCCTTGCAGGCGGAAGGTGCCGTGCCACACGTTCCGGGGGTCTGAAGCCTTGGCGCTTGAGTGCGATCCGGGTGGTCTTGTGCCGGGCCAGCCATTGCCTCGTTTGGAGCGTTTGCTGGTGACCCGTCCGGAGCCCGAAGCGTCACGCTGGGTGGCCGACCTGAAGGCGCATGCCTGGCCCGCGATTGCCTTGCCCTTGATAAAGATCGCCGAGCCAGAAGGCGCCGGGACGCTGGCTGCCCTGCGGTATTGGCGCACCCACTGGGACCACATGGATGCGGTTTTTTTTGTCAGTGGTGCAGCCGTTGTGCACTTCTTCCGGGGTGTCCCGCCCTGGGCCGCGACAGATTTGCCCAGTACCCGCTTCTGGGCGCCTGGTCCTGGAACCGCACGTGCCCTGTACCGCTGCCTGGAAGAACGCGGTTTGTCGGCTTTGGCAACAGACACGCCTGCTCCGGACGCGGGTCAGTTTGATTCAGAGGCACTGTGGCCGCTGGTTTCGGCCCAGGTGGGCATGGGCCGGCGCATCTTGTTGGTGCGTGGTGCGTCCGAAGACCCTGTGTCCGCGGCCGGGGCTGAAGCGCCTGTGCCGCCTTCTTGGCCGGGGACAGGGCGGGACTGGTTGCTGCAGCAATGTGTGCAAGCCGGCGCCGAGGTGGACGTATGTGTGGCCTATCGCCGACTGGCTCCGCGTTGGACGCCCGAACAGCAGCAGCGCGCACTGGAAAGCCTCACAGCCCACAGCGCCTGGTTGTTCAGCAGTTCGGAGGCTGTGCGGCATTGGCGTGACTGTATGCCGGCGCAGGCGCAGGCACCGTTTGCCGCGATGGCGGTCACTACCCATCAGCGCATTGCCGAGCAGGCGCACGGGCTGGGTTTTTCCCGTGTTGTGACCGTGCGGCCTACCCTGTCCGATCTTCTGGGCAGCCTAGAATCGGTCTGGAGCTCTAGCCCTGTATGAATGCTGTGACACCAGACCCGACATCGACCGAAGCGGCCGAACCAACATCCGTAAAGCCTGGCTTGCCCGGGGCAGTAGGCGCGCGCATGGCGCTGCCCTGGGTTGCGTTGCTGGCCTTGTTGTTGGCGGGCGCCAGCTTGGCCGTGCTGGCCTTGTTGTGGCAGCGGGTGGGTTTTGTACAGCTGGAGGTGGCCCGTCGGCTTCAGGACACCACCACCCAGATGACCGAGGTGCGGGCCGTGGCGGCCCAGGCCGAAGCCATGACCCAGGAGCTGCAGGCCCGGTTGTCGGTGGCCGAAATCAAATTGTCCGAAGTGAGCTTGCAGCGAACCCAGCTTGAAGAGTTGATGCTCGCCCTGTCGCGCTCACAGGATGACAATTTGGTTCAAGACATCGAATCAGCCCTGCGTCTGGCCATGCAGCAGGCGCAGCTTTCGGGCAGCGCATTGCCGCTGGTGTCGGCCTTGCAGGCAGCAGATCAGCGCATATCCAGGGCGGCCCAGCCGCGACTGAACCCGGTCCAACGGGCTTTGCAGCGCGATATTGAACGCATCAAGGCCGCCGCCCTGACAGACGTGCCAACATTGGTCTTGCGGGTGGATGATCTGGTGCGCATGGTGGATGGCTGGCCCTTGCTCAACGATGCGCCTGTGAAGCTGGAGGTGCCCGAAGTCCGTCAAAAGGCAACGACAGGCGGCCCCCAGCCGCAGACAATGACGGCGACCGAGGAACCCGCTGCCGCAACGGCCGATGCTGGTGACCCGGCTGCTTCGGGCAGCACGGCACAGTCGGCTTGGGTCCGCATGACCGAGGGGGTCAAGGGTTTTTGGCGCCAGACCTGGGCCAGCGTTTCTCAACACGGTAGGGAGCTGATCCGCATTAGCCGGATAGATCAGCCAGAGGCGGTCCTGCTCGCACCGGAACAGTCGTTCTTCCTGCGTGAAAACCTCAAACTGCGCCTGCTGAATGTGCGCCTGGGTTTGTTGGGGCGGCAACTGGAGGCCGTCGATGCAGACCTCAAGACGACGGAGGCAGCCGTGGCACGGTATTTCGATGCCAGCGCGCCTGCTGTGCAGGCGGCATTGCAGGAGCTGACCTTGCTGCGCTCGGAGTTGCCCTTGCTGGTATTGCCGCGCCCGGATGAAAGTCTGGCGGCGCTGGCTGCTGCGGCGGGAGGCCGCTGATGGCGTCTGCAGCTCCCACAAGTGCCATGCGCCGGGTGTTCTGGTGGTTGGGCCTGGCTGCTTTGGCAGTGGCCAGCGCTCTGATGGTGGGTAGCAACCAGGCCGTACTCAGCCTTTTCTGGCCTCCCCATCGGTTGGATATTTCCTTTAATTTTGCGCTGTTCGCGGCTTTTGTTTTGTTTGTGCTGATCTACCTGGCGCTGCGCACGGTATCGGTGTTGCGTGAATTGCCAGCCCGCGCACAACGTTGGCGGGCGCAGCAGGTCGAACGAGCAGCTGTGGGGGCGCTGCTGGACGCCTTGTCCTACCAGCTCTCGGGCCGTTTTGTGCGTGCCCAGGCTTCGGCGCAAGCTGCACTAGACCATGCCAAAAACCTCTCGGAAGCGGGTTTCCCTCAAGTGACCCAACTCCAGCTGCTGGCGCATCTGCTCGTGGCAGAAAGTGCCCAGTCATTGAGGAAAACCGAGGTTCGCGATCAGCATCTTCAACTGGCCTTGGCCGAAGGTTCAGCGAAATCGATGTCTCCGGCGCACGAGGGCGTGCTGCTGCGGGCAGCGCACTGGGCTATCGAAGACCGTGACGCCGTGGTTGCCCGCCAGCGGCTGGCGGAATTGCCCACGGGTGCAGCGCGCCGTATTCAGGCTTTGCGCTTGCGCTTGCGCGCTTCCCGTCTGGATCGGTCTGCGCAGGAGGCGTTAGAGACGGCGCGTGTTCTGGCCAAGTACCGGGCGTTTTCTCCAGAGGCAGCGCGCAGCATCGTGCAGGGGTTGCTGCTGGATGCTTTGCGCCAAGCCCATGATGTGGCCCAACTGCGTGCCCTTTGGGCGCCTTTGAGCAGCGAAGAGCGGCAACGACCAGAGTTGGCCTTGGTCGCAGCGCAAAGGGTACGAGAGGTGGTCTCGCCCACACCCGACGCGGCGCCCAGGGGCGCTGACAATGTGCCTGATGAAACCTCGTGGCGGCCGGGTTCGCAGGCCGACCCGGAAGCCCAGCAAGCTGCTGCGCTTGTCCGCGAGTGGCTGGATCCGCTTTGGGCGCAGTGGCCTGCGCTGACGCAGACCCAACAGCGCCAGATGGCGAGCATCCTGGAGGCGGGGCTGCCGCATCTGGACGGACCGGGCCTCGCGCAGCTGGAGCAGACACAGCGGCAATGGCCGAACAATGCCTACCTTCAGTACTTGGCTGGACAAGCCTTTCGGCAACGCCAGTTGTGGGGCAAGGCAGCCCAACTGCTCACCCAGGCCAGCCACAGCTTGCAGGACGCTGGCCTGCTGCGCAAAACCTGGCGTGCCCTGGCCGCGCTCGCCGAGGAGCGGGGTGACCCAGTCGCTGCGCATGCGGCGTGGAAGCGCGCGGCCCAATTCGATTGAGGCTTGGCCAGGGCGGGCAGCCCTGATGCCTCAGGGTGTTGCATCGGCGGCGGTGTGTTTCACGCACAGGTGCGCTGTGTCCGCCTGCTGAGCGGTGCCGCTTAGCAGACCACCATGCGCAAGGGCGCCCGAGCTGATACCGCCCGGGCGCCCTTGTTCTTTGCGAATCAAGCCTGCTGTTCGAACGGCAGGGTTTGGTGGCGCAGATCTTTGCGCGTTTCGACCAGCACCAGCGGACCTTCTTCGATCAGGACCAGCGCCTTGGGTTCGCGAGGTACATGGATGGGTTTGGGCTCCGCTGCAATGGCAGCCTGAACGAAAGCAACCTTGTCGGCATCGGAGTTGACCCACTCCAGTCCACTGGCTTGCGCAACGCGGTTGAGTTCCTCGATGGACACCGTGTAGGGAACAACTTTTGGCAGAGCCTTGGACGGTGGAGCGCCCAAAGTGCGTGCGCCTGTGTTGGCCGCCGCGGCGGTCTGCGAGACGGCTTCGACCGGTACCACCCGACGTTCTGCCGGCTCCGCTGCGACGGCTGGCGCAGCAGCCACCTCAGCAGATGGGTGGGCAGGCGCTGGCATGCTGAAATAGCTTCGTGTGGGGGTTTCACGCTCGACCACTTCCACCTCAGCCGAGACCGAGTTTTCGCTCTGATGGTTTTCGGGATCTGTGGTGGATGCATCACGCGGGGCGCGCTCCCTGCGGTCACGACCATAACGGTCGCGGCTGCGGCGCTCGCGCGGCGCACGCTGAGCAGACTTGTCGGCATCTGCTTCGGGCTGGGTGGCCTCCCCACCAGGCAGGGCTTGGGCGTCCAACGCTGGCTCGGCTGATCCTTGCAATGCCGTATCGGGTGCGTCGTTTCGGCGACGGTTGTCGTTGCGTGGTCGGCGCTCTCGGCGCTGCTCACCGGTCTCCGGTGTGCTGGTAGCCTCGCTTGCGCCTACCTGCGCCGCAGCAGTGTTCTGCAGTTGCTCCTGATCAACAGGCAGCTCTGCCGGTGCGCTATCGCGGCGGTTATCTCGACGACCGTTGTTGCGCCCTTCGCCCCGACTCTCACCTCGTGCGGCGCGCTGGCTGTCGCGACCGTCGATGCGGGCTTCACCTGAGTTGCCACGCGGCGACCGACCGCCTTCTCGCGCTTCGCGGTTCTCACGGCCACCCTCAGCGCGGACTTCACGCGCAGCACGGTTCTCGCCTTGCGGGTTCTGGCGACCACCACGGCCTCGTCCATCGCGACCGCCTTCTCGCCGACCTTCGCCGCGCGGCTCACGCTCACTGGCTTTGGCGGCCGCAACCGGGGCTTTGGGCTCTAGAGCAGCGGGCACAGGCGGGGTTGTTGCGCCGCCGCCGAACAGGCCTTTGAGCCAACCAAAAAACCCTTTCTCGGCTGGCGCTGCCGGCTTGACGGCCAACGGCGCCGGCGTTGCAATTGCAGCCGGTGCGGGAGCGGGGGTGATCGCTTCCGGCTTGGGTGCAGCCACTGGTGCAGGCCCGTCGGGCAACACACCCTTGATCACCGGCTCTTGTTTGTTGGTGCGCTCCTGGCTGCGACGGGTGAAGCCGGTGGCCTCGTCGGGTTCGTCAGCGAGCTTGTAGCTGGCGTCGAGGTTGTCCAGGCGCGGGTCGTCGTGTTTCAGGCGCTCTAGCTTGTAGTTCGGCGTGTCCAGCGACTTGTTGGGCACCAGCAGCACATTGATGCGCTGCTTGAGTTCGATCTTGGTGATTTCGGTGCGCTTCTCGTTCAGCAGGAAACTGGCCACTTCGACCGGCACCTGCACCAGCACGGCGGCCGTGCTGTCCTTGAGCGACTCCTCCTGGATGATGCGCAGAATCTGCAACGCCGAGCTTTCCGTGTCGCGGATGTGGCCGGAACCGCCGCAGCGCGGGCAGGGGATGGACGAGCCCTCGCTGAGCATGGGCTTGAGGCGCTGGCGACTCATTTCCAGCAGGCCGAACTTGCTGATGGAGCCGAACTGCACGCGGGCACGGTCCTGGCGCAGCGCATCGCGCAGGCGGTTTTCCACCTCGCGGCGGTTCTTCGACTCGTCCATGTCGATGAAGTCGATCACGATCAAGCCGCCGAGGTCGCGCAGGCGGGCCTGGCGGGCCACTTCGTCGGCGGCCTCCAGGTTGGTGCGGGTGGCGGTTTCTTCGATGTCGCCGCCCTTGATGGCGCGGGCCGAGTTCACGTCCACCGCCACCAGGGCTTCGGTCTGGTCGATCACGATGGCGCCGCCGCTGGGCAGATTCACGATGCGGCTGTAAGCGGTTTCGATCTGGTGTTCGATCTGGAAGCGGCTGAACAGTGGCGCGTCGTCGCGGTAGCGCTTGACCCTGTGGCCGTGCTCCGGCATGACATGGCTCATGAACTGGTGAGCCTGCTCGTAGATGTCGTCGGTGTCGATCAGGATCTCGCCGATGTCGCTGTTGAAATAGTCGCGAATGGCGCGAATCACCAGGCTGGATTCCTGGTAGATCAGGTAGGCGCCCTTGCCACCTTTGGCGGCTCCATCGATGGCGCCCCACAGTTTGAGCAGGTAGTTCAAGTCCCACTGCAGCTCTGCCGCTTCACGGCCAATACCCGCGGTGCGCGCGATGATGCTCATGCCGTTGGGGTATTCGAGTTGGTCCAGCGCGGCCTTGAGCTCCTGGCGGTCTTCGCCTTCGATGCGGCGGCTGACACCACCGCCGCGCGGGTTGTTGGGCATCAGCACCACGTAGCGGCCGGCCAGGCTCACAAAGGTGGTCAGGGCCGCGCCCTTGTTGCCGCGCTCTTCTTTCTCGACCTGGACCAGCAGTTCCTGGCCTTCCTTGATCACGTCGTTGATGCGCGCCTG
>DAIOEI010000102.1:0-7540 GCA_036746335.1 Hydrogenophaga sp.
TCTTGCTTGAGGCGGATGACCACCGCCACGACGGCCGGGTCGCGCTGCGCGAGCAGGGGCGGGAACACATGGCGTTCTTCGTCTTCGTGGTGGTTCGGGCCAGCGAGGTCGAAGTAGCGCATCACGTCGCGCGCGGCGTCGCGGGCCTGTTGATCGGCACCGAGCGTCTTGACGTGTTCGCGGATCTTGCCCAGCAACCGCAGCATGCGTTCGACGCGTTCGTGGCAGGCATCGAGCATCTCGAACGGCGCCTCGAATCCCACGCCAGGCGCGCTGTGGCCGGGCAGGCTGATCTGAACCTTGGCACCGCTCATGGCTGAGCGCTTTCACCCAGCACGCTGACGTAATCCATCACCGGCGGGCGCACGCTGGTCTTGCCGTGCGCCAGTGCGGTGCCAATGCTCAGGAAGCACACCGCCTGCTCGCTCTCGCGCAGGGCGAAGAAGCAGCGAAGCGCTTGTGAAGTCATCGACTTGCCGGCGGTGAGCGCCGAACCAAAGCCCATGGCCGTCGCCATGAGCAGCACGTTTTGCACCGCGCAACCGGCCGAGATCAGCCGCTCGGCCAGGCCGATCTCGGCATCGCCTTTCTCGGCGTCCACCACCAGCAGGGCCAGGAACGGCGAGCGGAAACCTTTTTCGCGCGCCTTGGCCACATCGTGCGGAGCGGCCATCGGGTCGCGCTCCAGCAGGGCCTGGGCGAACACCTCGGCCAGCGCCTCGCGCCGGTCGGCGGGCACGGTGATGAAGCGCCAGGGCAATAGGCAGCGGTGGTCGGGTGCGCTGGCCGCCGCCGCCAGAATGGCTTGCAACTGCACCGCGTCGGGCCCGGGTTCGCCCTGGCGAAACGGCAGCACCGTGCGCCGGGCATCCATCAGCTCGGCAGCCAGCGCCGCCCAGTCGGAACTGGCGGTCGCCGCTACAGCAGGGTCAGCCACAGCTGCCCAGGTGGCCACAGGCGGTGCAGTAGTCACAGCCGTCCTTGCGGATCATGGCGTGGGCGCCGCACTCGGGGCATTTCTTGCCCGCCATCACACTGCTCGGCGAGGCCATGCCCGGCAGCTCGGGCGCCGAGGGAGAGCCTGGCAAGTGCGGCGTGCTCACGGCGGCGGTGTCGCTGGCCTGGTTGCGGCGGGTGATGATGTTCTGCAGCGCAAACGCGATGGCCGCCACTTCCGAGTCGTGCCACATCGGCACATGCGTGCCGTCGGCCTTCTGGTAAGTGCCCAGGCGCACCGGGCCGCGGTCCCAGGCCACCTTGCGCATGTCCGACAGCGCACGCTCCAGGAAACCGCCGCGCGCGGCCAGCGAGAGCATGCGCATGGTGGAGGTGATCCACTGTTGCGACTCGCCGTTCTGCCCCACCGGCATGAAGAACTCGATGGCGCGCTCGATGGTGCCCACGCCGTCAGCGGCGGGCACCGGCAGGAAGGAGACCACGATGTACAGCGTCTTGTGGCCCTCTTGCGTCCAGTACTCGATCTTGTCGGCCACGGCCGAGAGCGCGCCCTTGGGGCGGCTTTCGATCACGGTGCGCATCGGGTCCACCGGTGAGGCCTGCACCACCGCAGAACCGGGCGCCGCCTCGGTCTTCACCTCGGGCGCTCCGGTGTCCAGCACCGAGCCCAGGATGTTGTTGGGCCGGTAGGTCGCCATGCCCTTGAGGTTGGCTTTCCAGGCCTTCTGGTACAGGCTCTTGAAGTCCTCAAACGGGTAGTCGGCGGCGACGTTCACCGTCTTGGAAATCGCGGTGTCCACAAAGGGCTGCACCGCTTCCATCATGGCGATGTGCTCGCCCGCGCTCATGGCCAGGGCGTTGACGAAGTACTCGGGCAGTTCGTCCACATTGCCGCCGAGTTCGCGGAACAGGCGCCAGGCGTGATCTTCGACCGCGTACTCGCTGGTGGAGCCGTCGGATTCGCGCTTCTTGCGGCGGTACATCCAGGAGAACGGCGGCTCGATGCCGTTGGAGGCGTTGTCGGCAAAGGCCAGGCTGACGGTGCCGGTGGGCGCAATCGACAGCAGGTGGCTGTTGCGGATGCCGTGTTCGCGGATGGCGGCCTGGATGGATTCGGGCAGGCGGCTGGCGAAGGTGCCAGGGGCCAGGTAACCGTCGGCGTCGAACTTGGGAAAGCGCCCCTTTTCCTTGGCCAGCTCGATGGACGACAGGTAGGCCGCGTTGCGCATGCGCTCAGCGATCCTGGCCGCCATCACGCGGCCCTCCGCACGGTCGTAGCGCACGCACAGCATGGCCAGCGTGTTGCCCATGCCGGTGAAACCCACGCCAATGCGGCGCTTGGCGGCGCTTTCAGCGCGCTGCTGCTCCAGCGGCCAGAAGGTCACGTCCAGCACGTTGTCCAGCGCCCGCACCTGGGTCGCCACCGCCGCTTCAAACGCCTCGAAGTCGAAGCTGGGCACCCCACCGAAACCGAAGGGGTTGCGCACGAAGCGGGTGAGGATGATGGGGCCGAGGTCGCAGCAGCCATAGGGCGGCAAAGGCTGTTCGCCGCATTGCCCCGTGACCAAGCCATTGAAGATCACTGAGTTGCCATCGGCCTGCGTGGTGTCATACACCGCCGCCCGTCCGATGTGAACGATCTCGGCAATGCGGCTGACGGCACGCTGGGTTTTGTGCAGCACCTTGTCGGCCACCCAGGCCTGGTACTTGGCGGTTTTGTTGGGCAGCAGAAAACCCACCTCATCCATGAAGCGCTCGCGAGCCTGGCCGTCGACGATCAACTCGTATTGAGCCTGGCAGGCGTAGTCGCTTTGTCCGCCCTTGCCATCGGGCATGGCCTTGGTCTCGGCCAGGCGGCGCAACCTCAGTCGCGCCATGATGCCCAGATTGGCCAGTAACACCTGCACATCTTTGAGCAGGGCCGGGTAGCTGGAACTCAGCCGGATCGAGCAGCTTTGGCTGCTTCCAGACACGTTGACCGTGCCGTCGGTCTGGAAGAGCGCGCGCAGATAGCCTTTGACGCAGGCCTCATTGCCGCGCCAGACGATCTCGGGCACCCGCAGCTTCGTCTCGCGCGAGAAGCCCAGCGCAGCCAACGCCCGAGCCAGCAAAACAGATCGGATGAAAACGTGGTTGCGTTCGGCCACAGCCACCGGGGCCACCTGGTAGCGCCGGGCAGTGGCTGATAGCCCAGTGATCAGGTTGTTGACGATGCCCGTGACACGGTCAGCCAATACGCGCTCTTCGTTCCACAGGTTGACGCAGGCCGCCTCCTGCCCTTTGCCACGGTTGGTGAAGTGCCCGTCGCCGGTAATCAAGCCGAGCAGCATGCCCAGTTCCTCGCTGCCTTCTCGCCCGAACTGGCCTTTGCCCGACTGCACCCAGAGTTCGTCGCCGACCTTCAGGTCCGACAGCTTGACCTTGCCGCGTGCGGTGTAGAAGTCGTGCCAGGCGGTGGCCTCAATTTCATACCCGTCATCTGTGGTCACCCTGAACACTTCGGCATCGCGAGAGGTCATGAAGGCGGGCTTGGCCGGGCGCGTGGTCATGCCCGCTTCTGGAGTGGCGAGTGCACGGCCATCCACCGTCACGTCTAGGCTTGCGCCACTGTTGTAAAGGTCCCCGATGCGGACCAAACCGTATTGCGTCGCCAGGCGCGTATCTGCCGTCACGCACGGATTCGTCGCAGAAATCGTTTCGCAGTAATGCAGGTTGTTGTCGGTCCCGATCTTGTCCAGGAACAGGATGCCGGGTTCGGCGAAGTCGTAGGCCGACTTCATGATGGTGTCCCACAGCTCGCGCGCGTCCAGCGTCTGGTAGACCCACAGGCCGTCGGTGCGCTGGTAGGCGCCCTTGTCCATCAGCTTCTTGCCCGGGCGGGCCTTGTGCACCAGTTCCCAGGGCTGGTCGTGGGCCACGGCCTCCATGAAGGCGTCGCTCACGCCCACCGACACGTTGAAGTTGTTCCAGCGCCCGGGCGTGCGCTTGGCGGTGATGAACTCCATCACGTCCGGGTGGTCGATGCGCAGCACGCCCATCTGCGCGCCGCGCCGCGCGCCTGCGCTTTCCACCGTGGAGCAGCTCTGGTCAAACACGTTGATGTAGCTGCACGGGCCCGACGCCATGGAGTGCGTGCCCTTGACCTCGGCGCCTTTGGGCCTGATGCGCGAGAAGTCATACCCCACGCCGCCGCCGCGCCGCATGGTTTCGGCCGCTTCGCGCAGGGCCTCGTAAATGCCGGGGTAACCATCGGCGTCCACGCCCTGGATCGCGTCGCCCACCGGCTGCACAAAACAGTTGATCAGCGTGGCCTGGATGTCGGTGCCCGCTGCGCTCATGATGCGGCCCGCACCGATGGCGCCCGCGTGCAGGTTGTCCAGAAACTTCTTTTCCCACTCGGCGCGGGTGGCCTTGTTTTCCACCGAAGCCAGCGCACGCGCCACCCGGCGGTACAGGTCTTCCAACCCGGTTTCACCCGGTTTAAGGTATTTCTCGGCCAGCACGTCCTGGCTGATCGGTTGGGTGGCGGTGAAATCCTGGGGGCGCAAACTGCTGTCTCGTTGCATGGTGGTTCAGAGTTGGGTGGTGCGGCCGACCACGGATGATCGCGCCAAAAACGCCAGACAGCCTACCGGTCGTCCGGAAAAGCGGTCTTGCTGTGGGTCAAAGTCGTGGCGCTTCGCCCGAAAGCGAAACATGCCCTGTGAAAGCCCTTGGGCTGATCATCAAGGAAATCAAATCATGCAACGAAAGCGAGCACACGCTCACTTATTCATGACTGCTGCTGCCAAATCGAGCGAACGCCAGCGCAAGGCTGGATCGTACACGTCGCTGACCAGCATGAACTCGTCGGCCTCGGTTGCGTCGGCCAGTTGCTGCAAGCCAGCGCGCACCGTCTCGGGCCCGCCGATCACGGCGCAGGCCAAGAAGTCGGCAATCGCGGCACGCGCCTGCGCGTCCTGCTGCTCCATGAACCCCTGCACCGGCGCTGGCAGTTGGCCGCGCCGCCCGGTCAGGATGCCCAGCACGCGCTGGTAGGTGCTGCTGGCCAGGTACTCGGCCTCGTCGTCGGTGGGTGCAGCGACCAGCGGCACGCCCACCGCCACATAAGGCTTGTCCAGCACCTTGGACGGTTTGAAGTTCTGGCGGTACAGCTGCAGCGCCTGCAGCAAGTAGCGCGGGGCAAAGTGCGAGGCAAAGGCATAAGGCAAGCCGCGCTCGGCGGCGAGCTGGGCCGAGAACAGGCTGGAGCCCAGCAGCCAGATCGGCACATGCGTGCCCGCCCCAGGCATGGCAATCAGGCGCTGGCCGGGCTGCGGGTCGCCCAGCAGGCGCTGCAGCTCGGCCACGTCACGCGGAAAGTCCTGCTCGGTCTCGGGCCGGTCGCGCCGCAGCGCGCGCATGGTCAGCGGGTCGGTGCCGGGCGCGCGGCCCAGGCCGAGATCGATGCGACCCGGGTACAGCTCGGCCAGCGTGCCAAAGGCCTCGGCCACCACCAGCGGCGCGTGGTTGGGCAGCATCACGCCGCCCGAGCCCACCCGGATGCGCTGCGTGGCGCCCGCCACATGGCCCACCAGCACCGCCGTGGCCGAGCTGGCGATGCCGCTCATGTTGTGGTGCTCGGCCAGCCAGTAGCGGGTGAAGCCCAGGGATTCGGCGTGTTGTGCGGTGCGCCGGGCAATCGCCAACGCATCGGCCACGGTGCCGCCCTCACGCACGGCGACGAGGTCGAGCAGGGAAAGGCGAAGGTTTTGCAAAGCTTTCATCGCATCCATTGTCGGGGTTTGGCCGCCACGGCGCACCATATGCACGCGTCAACCAGCGGTCAAACCACTCCGTTACCATGTTGGGGAAGTACTCATACCAAGCAGGCGAAGGACAAGGCCTGCGCTTCCAACACCTAGAGACATCCCGTGATCAAAAAAGCCGTTTTCCCCGTCGGCGGCCTGGGCACCCGCTTCCTGCCCGCCACCAAAGCCATTCCCAAAGAAATGCTGCCGGTGGTGGACAAACCGCTCATTCAGTACGCCGTGGACGAGGCTTACGCCGCCGGTGTGCGCCAGATGATCTTCATCACCGGGCGCCACAAACGCGCCATCGGCGACCACTTTGACGCCGCCTTTGAACTCGAACACGAACTCGAGCGCGGCGGCAAAAAAGACCTGCTCGACCTCGTTCACGCCATCAAGCCCGACGACATGGACTGCGTCTTCATCCGCCAGCCCCGCCCGCTCGGCCTGGGTCATGCCGTGTTGTGTGCCGAAAGCGTGGTCGGCAACGAACCCTTTGCGGTGCTCCTGGCCGACGACCTCATGATCGGCCTGCCCGGCGGCCCTTCGGTGCTCGCCCAGATGGTGCAGGCCTACAACCGCCAGCCCGGCACCATTCTGGCCGTGCAAGACGTGCCGCGCGAAGACACCCGGCGCTACGGCGTGGTCGATGTGCATGGCGCCTCTGACACCCAGGCTGAAGTCTTTGGCATGGTGGAAAAACCCGTGCCTGAAGTGGCCCCGTCTACCCTGGCCGTGGCCGGGCGCTACATTTTGTCGCCCAGCGTGTTCCAGCGCATCCGCCGCCAGGAGCGCGGCGCCGGCGGCGAAATCCAGCTCACCGACGGCATCGCCGCCCTGATTGGCACCGAAAAGGTCTACGCCTACCGCTACGACGGCAAGCGCTACGACTGCGGCAGCAAAACCGGCTTCTTGGAAGCCACCATCGACCTCGCCCTGACCGACCCCGCCCTGCGCGGCCCCGTGCTCGCCCACATGCAGGCGGCGCTGGCAGCGGCGCAACCCGGCTGAGGCGGATCTCTTCAGGCCGACATCACACCCACCCCTGCAGCACTTGCCGCCCTGGCCAGCGCTTCATCGCGTGTGGCCAATGGCATGCGTCGCCGCAAGGCAAGGTCCAGATAGAGCGCATCGTAGCTGGTCAAGTCGTAGCGCAGCGCCAGGTCCAACACCTGGGCCGGGTTGGGCGCCGTGGTGTCGATATCAATCGGCAAAGCAGCCAACATCGCCAGCATGTCCTGGGCTTGGGCAACCCCCATTTTTTGCCGTTTGCACGCCGTACGCAGCACGTTGGTGTATTCCAGCAGCAGCAAAGGCGGCGCTACAGCGCGCTGCGATTCCAGGAGCCGGGCCATCGCATCGGTGTACGGGCTGGCTTGCCCCTCCAGCAACCAGCCGCAGACCACCGAGTTGTCCAACACGAAGCTCATCAAGCCAGCCCTTCTCGGGCAATGGCCTTGAGATCACCCTCCAAGGCCATACCGCTGCGCAGCAACCGAAGCCGCTCAAAAGCCTGTTGCACCTGTTCTTGCTGCTGTGCCTGGCCCTCAACCGAGCACGGCACCAACTGCGCCATCGGCTTGCCCCGGCGGGTGATCGCGACCGATTCCCCCCGCTCCACGCGGCAAATCAACTCGGACAACTGGTTTTTGGCCTGCGCCAACGGAACACTGATCATGGCTGGATTCTTCCTGAAATAGCTAGATCGATTATTTCATGGAGCTTGCGCCCTGGCAAGCCACACCCGCGCCGGGGTTCGCCGAGCTGGTGCAGCGGCGCTTCAGCGGCCTGAA
>DAIOEI010000103.1:0-7535 GCA_036746335.1 Hydrogenophaga sp.
TATGTGGACAAGGCGTTCGGCACCGGCGTGGTGAAGGTCACGCCCGCGCACGACCCGAACGACTACCAGGTCGGCCAGCGCCACGGCCTGGCGATGTTGACCATCTTCAGTCTGGAAGCCAAGGTATCTGCGGCCGAAGCCAACGACATCCCGGCCGCCTATGTGGGCCTGGACCGCTTTATCGCGCGCAAACAGATCGTGGCGCAGCTGGAGGCCGAGGGCCTGCTGGTCGAAGTCAAGAAACACAAACTCATGGTGCCGCGCTGCGCCCGCACCGGTCAGGTGGTCGAGCCCATGCTGACGGACCAGTGGTTCGTCGCTATGACCAGCAAGGGCAACGAACGCAACACCAGCGGCACCTCCATCGCAGAGAAAGCGATTGCCGCCGTGAAATCGGGCGAGGTGAGGTTTGTGCCCGAGAACTGGGTCAACACCTACGACCAGTGGATGAACAACATCCAGGATTGGTGCATCTCTCGCCAGCTCTGGTGGGGCCACCAGATTCCGGCCTGGTACGACGAAGCTGGCCAGGTTTATGTGGCGCGCAGCGAAGCCGAAGCGCAGGCCCTGGCAGGCGCGGGCAAGGTGCTCACCCGCGACGAAGACGTGCTCGACACCTGGTACTCGTCGGCCCTTGTGCCGTTTTCCACCATGGGTTGGCCACAAGCCGCCAATGTGGCCGGGGGTGAACCGGGCGATTTGGCGAGCGCAGCGAGTATGAGCCCGGGAGCACCCGGCCACAGCGGCGGCGCATCCGCCAACGCCAACACGGCCGACTACAACCTCTACCTGCCCAGCAGCGTGCTGGTCACCGGCTACGACATCATCTTCTTCTGGGTGGCACGGATGATCATGATGACGACCCACTTCACCGGCCGCGTGCCGTTCAAACACGTCTACATCCACGGCCTGGTGCGCGACGCGCAGGGCCAGAAGATGAGCAAGAGCGAAGGCAACGTGCTCGACCCGGTCGACCTGATCGACGGTATCTCGCTCGCTCCCTTGCTCGACAAGCGCACCACCGGCCTTCGCAAGCCCGAGACCGCGCCCAAGGTGCGCAAGCAGACCGAAAAAGAATTCCCCGACGGCATCCCGGCCTACGGCGCGGACGCACTGCGCTTCACCTTCGCGGCACTCGCCTCGCTGGGTCGCAGCATCAACTTCGACAGCAAGCGCTGCGAGGGCTACCGCAACTTCTGCAACAAACTCTGGAACGCCACCCGCTTTGTGCTGATGAACTGCGAGGGCCAGGACTGCGGCCTGCTGGAGCACGGAGCCGATGCCTGCGCGCCCGGCGCCTACATGGACTTCTCACAGCCCGACCGCTGGATCGTCTCCCGGCTGCAGCGCGTCGAGGCCGAGGTGGCCCATGGCTTCGCCGAGTACCGGCTGGACAACGTCGCCAACGCCATCTACGACTTCGTCTGGAACGAGTTCTGCGACTGGTACCTGGAAATCGCCAAGGTGCAGATCAACACCGGCAACGCCGCGCAGCAGCGCGCCACCCGCCGCACCCTGATCCGCACACTGGAAACCATCCTGCGTCTGGCCCACCCCATCATCCCGTTCATCACCGAAGCGCTGTGGCAAAAGGTGGCGCCTGTGGCTGGCCGTGCAGGCGCATCGGTGAGCATCGCCGCCTACCCGGTGAGCCAACCCGAGCGCATCGACGCAGCCGCTGAAGCACAGGTGGCCAAGCTCAAGAGTCTGGTGGACGCCTGCCGCACGCTGCGCGGGGAACTCAATGTCTCGCCCGCCACCCGCCTGCCGATGTATGTGGTGGGCGACGCCGACTTCATGCGCCGCTACGCCGCCGCGCTGCAGGGCCTGGCCAAGCTGAGCGAAGTGAAGGTGTTCGACGACGACGCCAGCTGGGCCGCAGCGGCCCAGGCCGCGCCGGTGGCCGTGGTGGGCGAAGCCCGCCTGTGCCTATTCATGGAAATCGACGTCGCCGCCGAGAAGGCCCGCCTGACCAAGGAAGCCACGCGGCTGGAAGGCGAAATGGCCAAGGCCAACGGCAAACTGGCCAACGAAGCCTTCGTGGCCAAGGCACCGGCAGCGGTGTTGGAGCAGGAACGCAAACGCGTGGCCGACTTCAGCGCTACGCTGACCAAGGTGCGCGAGCAGCTGGCGCGGCTGGGCACCTGATGGGCTGAGCGGTGCTGAGCAGCAGCTCAGCGCCGGTGCCGAACCCAGGAAGCCCACTGCGACGGCGTGACCGCTTGCGGATCGTCATGCTCCGCGGGCTGGATGCTGTCGGGCACGGAAAAGTCGCTGGGTACCGCCTGCCCAGCCGCTGATGGCGCCAGGGTTTCGTGAATGCGGTGCGCCACATACCAGCTGGCACGCAGCTTGGCTTCGCGGGTGTGCGAACCCAGACGCGGTGTGAGGTGCAGATTGGCCAGGTTGTGCAAGGGTGTTCCCTCGGCGGCAAATGCGGGGTTTGCACCATCCAGCAGGCAAGCCTCGATGCGTCCGTCGGTCAACGCCAGGGCCAGAGCTTCGGGGTCAAACAGCGCACTGCGACTGACACCCACCCAGAACTGGCCCGGCTTGCAATGGCGCAACAGGTGCTCACCGATCCAACCCTTGAAGCGGGAGGCGTAAACCACCTGAAGCGACACAGCGTCGGCACGCGCCAGCAGGTCGGCGACCGAAACAGGATCCACCCCCAGCTTGCTCCAGATCGGTGCGGCGTGGTGCACCGCCGGGTCGTAGCCAATGAGGCGAACACCAAGGGAGCGCAGCATGGGCGCCAGCGTGTGCGCCACCGGGGCCAGCCCCAGCAAGCCCACCGTGCTGCCAGCCAACTCCCGGCCCATCCGGATCTCGGAGACCTTTCGGCCCAGCATGGCACTGACCATGCCCCGGCGGTAGAGCATCAGCAGACCATACAGCAGGTATTCGGCGTTGGAGCGAACCGTGGCGCTGCGGGCTTGAACCACCCGAACATGCCGCTGTGAACAAGCCTCCAGGTCGGTGTTGTCGCTGGATACCTGCATACGCGCCACGATTTCCAGGCAGGGGGCCTTTCGCAGAAACGCTTGAGAGACCACCACATTGGGCGGCAACACCAGCGCGCGGGCGCGTTCTACCGCCTTGAGCAGGCCTGCCTCGTCATCGGCCAACTCTGGCCGGTAAACCACCTCGTGCCTCTCCTCCAGCCAGCGCTGAGCCTCGGGCACCAGTGGATCGATCAGCAGGACTTCCATGCAGGCGCTTGAAGAGAAAAGATGGTGCACCCCAGCCTACAGGTGCAGGGCCCCTTCGACTCGCTGGCGGCGCCAGGCGCTGGGGCGTTCACGAGTGAGGAACCGCTCAGCGGCGTTTGAGCAAGGTGAAGTGCTCGGTGCCCACCGTCTGCTGCTCGATCAGTTCATTGCCGGTTTGTTTGGCAAAGGCCTGGAAATCGCGCACCGAGCCTGCATCGGTAGACACCACGCGCAGAATCTGGCCGCTGGTCATTTCAGCCAATGCCTTCTTGGCCTTCAAAATGGGCAAAGGGCAGTTGAGGCCGCGGGCATCGAGTTCTTTGTCGGCGTTCATGGCAGGATTTCCTATGGTTGCGCGATTCTAGTGCAAGCACAAAAGCCACAAAACCCCGAGACTGTCAGGGATCGCGCCGCGCGGCAGCCTGGGCCAGCGTCCGGCTATGGTGGCTTACCGCTTTCAGAGCCCTGCGAGTGCACTGCCGATGGCCGCTCGATCCATGCAGGCTCAATACCTCGCGACTGCAACCATTGCGCCAATGCCAACCCGGTGCCCGTGTGCCAACACCGCACCTGCTCTGGCGCGAGCAGCTTGTATTCGGCCAACTCCGGCGACAGGCACACCTGGCCGACTGCACGGGCATGGTAGGTGATGATGACCTGGTTCATGGGTTGAAAATCGTTCACGGCCACCAGGCTCAGCGCCTGGACCTGCAGACCGGTTTCTTCGGCGATTTCACGCTGTACGCCTTCTTCCGGTGTTTCGCCGGCCTCCATGAAGCCGGTGATCAGACCAAAGAAGCGCTGCGTCCAAGTTGCATTGCGCGCGAGCAGGACCTTGCCGCCAAGCTCGACTATCGCGGCCAGTACCGGGGTGGGGTTGTTCCAATGGGTGAAGTCGCAGGAGGGGCACCGCCACCGCGCTCTGGGGCCTCCGTCTTCCAACTCGCTGCGCCAGACCAGTTGCGCCGCACAACAAGGGCAGAAGCGCCAAGCTGTCTGCATCACAGGCAGCCCTGCGCAGCCAGCCACCGCGACAGGCAGCGCCCGGGCTGCTTCGCAGCGGCCAACACAAGCCCTTGCATCGCGCCAAAGATGCAGCAGGCCATGGTCATGTCAGGCCGGAAAGACGCCAGTGGAGAGGTACCGGTCACCCCGATCGCAAACGATGAAAGCAATCGTCGCGTTTTCCACCTGGGCGCCGATCTGCTGAGCCACCCAGCAGGCACCAGCGGCCGAGATGCCCGCAAAGATGCCTTCTTCGCGCGCCATGCGCCGGCACATGTCTTCAGCGTCACTCTGGCTCACGTAAACCAGCTCGTCCACACCCGACGGTTCGTAAATTTTGGGCAGGTACTCTGTAGGCCATTTGCGGATGCCTGGTATGCGCGAGCCTTCGCTGGGTTGGGCGCCGATGATGCGAATAGCCGGGTTCTTTTCCTTGAGGAAACGGGAGACGCCGGTGATGGTGCCGGTGGTGCCCATGGCGCTGACGAAGTGGGTGATGCGTCCAGCCGTCTGCTCCCAAAGCTCAGGGCCGGTGGTTTCGTAATGGATGCGCGGGTTGTCGGCATTGGCGAATTGGTCAAGCACCCGACCCTTGCCTTCCTTGGCCATTTTTTCAGCCAGATCGCGGGCGTATTCCATGCCACCGCTCTTGGGTGTGAGGATCAGCTCGGCCCCAAAAGCTTTCATGGTCTGGGCCCGTTCGATGGACAAGTCCTCGGGCATGATGAGGATCATGCGGTAACCCTTGATGGCCGCTGCCATGGCCAGCGCAATGCCGGTGTTGCCCGAAGTGGCCTCGATCAGCGCGTCTCCCGGTCGGATGTCGCCGCGCTCCTCGGCGCGCCGGATCATCGAGACCGCAGGCCGGTCTTTCACCGATCCGGCCGGGTTGTTGCCTTCGAGCTTGCCCAGGATCACGTTGCCTCGGCTCTGGTTGGCTGCCACGCCGATGCGCTGCAGTGCCACCAAGGGCGTGTGGCCGATCACGTCTTCAATGCTTGGATAGTTCATGCCGTCCACTGTGCCATAATTTGCCCCTTTCCCGATCCCGCCCGGGTGGTGAAATTGGTAGACGCAGGGGACTCAAAATCCCCCGCCGCAAGGCGTGCCGGTTCGAGTCCGGCCCTGGGCACCAAAATTCCAAGCCGCACTGTCCTGAGACAGTGCGGCTTTTTTTGGCTTAACGCTCTCCCGCCGGGCCTGCTCGCCGCAACTCGTCCTCCAGCAGCGTCTTGTACACACGCGGCAACTCGCGGCTCATGTTGTTGCTCTCGATGCCATAGCCCAGGCTGGTCCAGGTACCCGAGAGTCGCCGCAAAACGGTTTGCAAACGGCCCCGGCGCAGTTGCTCGGCCAGATTCATGTTCCAGAAACGGGTATCGGCCAGCCAGGCGTGAACCATCTGATCCTGGTGCCAGGGCGAAAACGCCATGTCCGCCGGATTGGACCGCCCAGCCTTCCAGTCGGGGTGGTAGCGCGGAACCAATTCCAGCCAGGTTCCGTGCAGCACTTGATAACGACCAGCGGCTGTGCTGCAGTTGCCGCGGTTGGTACCAGCGCCGATGCGTTCACACCGGTTGGGATGCTTGCCCAGTGTGCTCACCTTTTGACCACCATGCAGAACGTGATACGGCTGGAGGGTATTGGACTCGCCCACCGAGATCGTGCGCATGAGTGCGCGCAGGTGTGGGTCGCCGCCGTCCATCACCAAGGGGCGCGCTCCCGGCAAAAGAAACACCGGGCGCCACCACCACAACAGGGCCAGCATCAACCCGGCCACCGCCATTCCTGCTGCCATACGCCGCAACAAAACCCGCCATGAGTTGCCCGGCGCTGTGGTTTGCCCGGCCGCCCATCGGCGCTTGAACACAGAAGGAGGAGTCACCTGTGAAGACCCATTTGCCAGCAGATGCCCAGCCGATCCGACATTGGACTTGCTGCCACAATCCTGCTTGTTTTCAACCATTGTCCTTCCAAAGCCGCCTATGCTGTTTCCCGTTATTGCCATCCTTCTGGGTCTGGCCCTGTTGGTCTGGAGTGCCGACCGCTTTGTGGAGGGGGCTTCGGCAGTAGCAACACATTATTCCGTACCGCCCTTGCTGGTGGGTATGGTGATCGTGGGTTTTGGTACCTCAGCACCTGAAATGGTGGTCTCCACCAACGCCGCGTTGCAGGGCGTTCCAGCGCTGGCACTGGGCAATGGCTGGGGCTCCAACATCGCCAACATCGGCTTGATCCTGGGTATCACGGCCCTGATCAACCCGATCACGGTGCATTCCATGATCCTGCGCAAGGAACTGCCAATTCTGATGGGCATCACCCTGCTGTCGGGCTACCTGGCCTACGACTATGCGATCTCGCGACCAGACTCCTGGATCCTGCTGGTGGTGTTCGCTGCCTTGATGACCTGGTCGGTGGTCGAAGGCATGCGGGGCGGCAACGACGCGCTGGGCACGGAAACCGCTGCCGAAATGCAGACAAACGCCATGCCTTTGGCCAAAGCCGGTTTTTGGGTGGTTGCGGGCCTGCTGATCCTGATGGGCAGTTCGCGCTTGTTGGTCTGGGGAGCGGTCTCTGTGGCGCAGGCCCTAGGCGTCAGTGATTTGGTCATCGGCTTGACGGTGGTCGCCGTAGGAACATCCCTGCCTGAATTGGCGGCCTGCGTGGCGGCTGCACGCAAGGGAGAGCACGATTTGGCTTTGGGCAACGTGTTGGGATCGAATCTGTTCAACACGCTGGCGGTGGTCGGTCTGGCCGGTGCGATTGCGCCAATACCGCTGGCGCCCGAGGTCATTTCCAGAGACTTTGTCGTGATGGCCGGGTTCACCGCCGTGCTGTTCCTGATGGGCTGGGGTTTCCGCGGCCAGTTGGGACGCATCAACCGGTGGGAGGGCTCCGCATTGGTGGCGGCGTATGTGGCTTACACGCTCTGGCTATTGCGCAGCAGCGTGGGTGGCGCCTGAAAGAGCCGCAGGCCTTAGCCCAGCAAGCCATCGCCCACAGTCGGGTAGCGCAACTGCAGGCCCAACTCGCGCTTCATGCGTTGGTTGCGCAGGCGCCGAGATTCGCTCATGAAGCTCAGCAGCATGAGCGGTAACTGCCCGGCGGCCGCATCGCGGGCAATGCGTGGCGGTTTCGGCAATCCGTACAGCTGCGCAGCCAAGTCGAAATAGTCACCCATCTTCAGCTCGGTATCGTCCGACACATTCACATTGCGCTGCGCACGGCCTCGCCACAGCGCCAGCGCGCAGGCGCGAGCGAGATCATCGGCATGGATGTGGTTGGTGTACACATCGTCGCTGGGCAGCAGCACCGGCG
>DAIOEI010000104.1:0-7519 GCA_036746335.1 Hydrogenophaga sp.
TCTGCGCCATCGGCAGCGGCCCGTTCAAGGTCGAGGTCGATCTGATGCAGCCCATGGACCCGGAGAAGAAACCGGCCGTGCACGCCACGCCGCTCAACCACATCGGCCTGTGGATCGACGACCTGCCGGTGGCAGTCGAATGGCTGACGGCCAATGGCGTTCGCTTCGCGCCCGGCGGCATCCGCAAGGGCGCTGCGGGCTTCGACATCACCTTCCTGCACCCCAAGGCCAATGAAGAATTCCCGATTGCGGGTGAGGGCGTGCTGATCGAGCTGGTGCAGGCGCCGCTTGAGGTGGTCAGCGCCTTTGCCGCACTGGCCGCACAACCGGCCTGAAGGCCTGGTGCGCCGAGCCACACAACAAGCCCGAGGACACCGACCCCGCCAGGCGCAAGCCCGGCGGGGTTTTTTTCGCTGACGCGGATAGCGGTGGTTGGAAAACGACAAGGAAAGCCGTTTTGTGGGCTTTATTCGCAGACTTGTGCACGGCAGCGCGCCGATACGCTTGACCCATTCCACTTCGGTAAAGCCCCAAGCCTTGCACAACCGCCCGTTTGACCACAGGAGAGTTCCGCCATGCAAACACCCCATGCCGCTTCTCAGCCAGGTACCCAACCGGTTCGCTGGAGCCCCATGATGGCCAGCCTGATCGCAGAAGGAGATCAGCGCTGGGCCCAGCGCCGCTTTCAGGCCCGGGAGTCCGAGCCTGCGTTGCCTTGGCCCCACACCTTGCTCACGCCCTTTCTGGAGCGCATGGCCGAAAAAGCCCTGGATGTGGATGCGGCCAGGATGTGGTGCGACCGGTCTTACGCCATGGGTCAACTCATGCGCGCACACCGGCACGGAGACCCGGAGCTGCACTGGCTGGCCGCCAAGCTGTTCAAGCAGTACGAATACCGGCAATCGGGCATTCGGGAGGTTCACTGAGAAGCCTCATCGCACCGGGCCGCAAACGCCGTTGCGGGTTGTCCCCATCAAGCTGGCCTGGTATCTGCCGATAAAACCCCGAAGTGTTAACTTGTGGAGTCACCGCCCATGATCCGATTGCAACCCCTGGCGCCAGGTGTCTGGCTTATGCGACGCCTTCGCCTGCCGACCAAACTGGGGTTGCTGGCCACCGTGCTGGTGATCCCCTTGTTGATCGTCTGTGTCTTGCTGGTTCAAAGGCTGGATGGGGAAATCCGTTTCGTGCAAAGCGAGTCGGATGGCGTGAAGGTCATTCGCGAGATTGCCTCGGTGGTCACTGCGGTGCAAGTCCACCGGGGTCAAACCAATATGCTCTTGTCTGGCAATACCGCTGTCAGGCCAGCGCTTGAAAAAACCAGGGGCGACCTGACGCAGTCCATCCGTCAGAGCAGCGAATCGCTGAACCGGCGGCCCGATTTCGGGCTGCTTGCGCAATGGAGCGAACTGCAATCGCGGTTGCAAGCTTTACCCGACACCGAAAAAGGCCCGGCAGCTGCTTCATTTGCCCAGCACACCGCTCTGGTGGCCAATCTGCGTCGTTTGATTTACACCGTCGGTGAGCGGTCCAAATTGTTGTTTGACCCCGAGGCGCCCACGTATTTCCTGATGGACATGGTCGTTTCCCGGACCGTGGGCTGGGGTGAATCCATCGGTCGACTCAGAGATCTGGGAGCGGGTGAGTTGAGTTTGTCCGAACCCGACCCTTCGGTGGTGGGTTCGTTGAACTTTCAGTTCAACGCGCTACAGGCAGAAGTCAAAGACTTGGCGTTCGCCATGGATTTTGCCGCTCGCTATGGTCAAGACGGACTCGCCGGCGACATCGCCCTGGCCGCTACCGAGCAGTTCATTCAGCAGGCTCGCAACGCTTTTTCCAACAGCGGTTCTGTCAGCAGCGAAGCCTATTTTGAGGCGGGAACCCAAACCATCGCCGCAGTGCTGGCCTATCAGAAGGCGTTGATCGATCGACTGGACAAGCTGCTGCTCGAGCGCGAAGGCACATTGAGGACCCAGCGAAGCATTGCGCTAGGCGCTGCGGTTTTGGGCATGGCTGCGCTGGGCTACCTTCTGCTGTCCTTCTACTTGAGCTTTGTGATCGATTTCCGCCAGGTGCTGACAGTGATGGAGCAGACCGCCAAAGGTAACCTGCGCTCTAAGGTGCGTATTCGTGGGCGTGACGAACTGGCCGACCTCAGCCGTCTCATGGCTGACATGATTGGCAGCCTTTCGGCGATGGTGGCAGCGGTGCGCAGCAACTCTGCGCTCGTGGCCCACGCGGGCAAAAGTCTGGCTCTGGGCAACCGTGACCTGGCTGATCGCACCGAGCAGCAGGCTGCCAACCTGGAGCAGACGGCAGCCAGTGTTCACGAGCTCTCGGGCACCGTGAACCAGAACGCAGAAACCGCTGGCGACTCGGACAAACAGGCTGCGCAGGTGCGCGATGTAGCCGAGTCCGGCTCACAGGCCATGACGCGCGCCGTAGCTTCTGTAGAGAGCATCCAGAAAAGCGCTCAGCAGATGAACGAGATCATCGGCGTGATCGACAGCCTGGCCTTTCAAACCAATATCCTGGCGCTCAATGCCGCAGTAGAGGCCGCTCGGGCCGGTGAACAAGGGCGTGGTTTTGCGGTGGTGGCCAGTGAGGTGCGCATGCTGGCACAGCGATCTGCCGAATCGGCCCGCGAGATCCGGCGCCTGATCGAGACCTCTGCGCAACAAGTGGCGCACAGCGTGCAGCAGATCCGGGAAGCCGGCGGCAACATGACTCAGATCGTCAATGGCGTGCGTGGTGTGGCCGCCAACATGTCGCTCATATCGGCCGCCAGTGCCGATCAAAGCACAGGCTTGATCGAGATTTCATCAGCGGTCGGTCAGCTTGACGAGATCACCCAACGCAATGCCCAGATGGTGGAAAGGGCTGTGAACCAGGCCAATCAACTGGAGTCGCGGGCTTCGCATCTCTCCAGCGCGGTGGAGTCGTTCATGCTCCAGCAAGGCACTGCAGAAGAAGCCATGGCAATGGTCTGCAAGGCGCAAAGCCAAAGTGAACAGATGGGTCGCGAGGCCTTTCTGCGTACGCTGACAGATCCTGCCGGAACGTTTCACGACCGCGACATGTACGTTTTTGTGCTCGACCGCCAGGGCGCGTACCTGGCATTTGGAGGCAAACCCGAGAAAGTGGGCAGCCGGGTGCAGGACATCCCAGGTGTTGATGGGCACGCTTTGCTAGAGGCCATCGTGAACCAGGCCGAACTCGAGCCTGGCTGGGTGGAGTACGACATTGTCAACCCGGTCAGCGGTACGGTGCAGACCAAGATGTCCTATGTTTGTATGGTCCACGGGCTGTACCTGGGCTGTGGTGTTTACAAGAGCCTGGTGAGTGCCTGAGCAGCGTCCCAGGCGTGCCTTGTGATCAGTTGCCGGGTGCTTGGTGGTTGCGCCGAGACCGGGCTCTTTCCAGGGCTGCTTCGATCACAGCCCGTTTTTTATCCAGTACCCGGGGATCGGTGTGCAAAGAGTGGTTCTGGAGATCGGCGAGTTTCAAGCGCGCCTTGGCTTTGAGTTGGTCCTCGTGCGCCACGCGTTCCCGCTGCAAACGCTGCATGCGAGCCTCGTAACGCTGTAAGGCTTCATTGGCCTTGTCGGCAGACCAGGCCTCCCACCCCGTGCGCTCGGCACTGGCATTTTCTAACGTGATGCAGTCCACCGGGCATACCGGCAGACAAAGCTCGCAGCCGGTGCAGTAGGGCTCGATGACCGTGTGCATCCGCTTGTTGCTGCCCACAATGGCGTCGGTTGGACAAACATTGATACACAGTGTGCAGCCAATGCACCACGCCTCGTCGATCACGGCCAGCGTGCGGGCCTGCTCCAAGCCATGTTGGGGGTTCAAAGGCAGGCTGGGGCGTCCGGTCAGCTGTGCCAGACGCTCCACCCCGACCTGTCCACCGGGCGGGCACTGGTTGATTTCGGCCTCGCCCAGCGCAATGGCCTGGGCATAGGCCCGACAGTCAGGGTACCCGCAACGGGTGCACTGGGTTTGTGGCAGGGCAGCGTGAACACGCTGCGCCAGTTCATCCACCGAACCCGTGCAAGAGGCGCCCGGCTCGCTGTTCATCCCGCCTTTTTGCGGGCGACAGCGGGTGCCTTGGGAGCAGGCGTTTTGACAGCAGCCGCAGGTGTGCGACTTGCCTTGGCTGGCGACCGGCTTGCCACTGTTTTGCGCGCCGGAGCTGGCTCTGACGGTGTTATCGCCTTGACCTTCACCACAGCTTGTGGTCGGGCCTGTGCGGTTTTGCGTGCAGCAGACGGCTTGGCAACTGCTGGCTTTGCTGCCGGCTGTGTTGCTGGCTCTGCTGCCGGCGAAGGTGCACTGTCCACGGCTGCGGCTGCTGAAGGCGCTTGATGTGCCTGGATGAAAGACTTGACCACCGGGTACACCATCTCGCGCCAGCGGCGTCCACTGAAAATTCCGTAGTGACCCGCGCCTTTGGCCTCGTAGTGCATCTGGTGGGTTTTGGGGATACCGGTACACAAGCCGTGTGCGGCCTCGGTCTGGCCCGAGCCCGAGATGTCGTCGAGCTCGCCTTCCACGGTCAGCAAACCGGTTTTGCTGATGTCTTGCGGGCGCACCCGCTCGACCTTGCCTTTTTCGTTCTTCACATCCCAGGTGCCATTGACCAGTTTGAAGTCCTGGAAAACGGTCTGGATGGTTTCCAGGTAGTAATCGGCGTCCATGTCGAGCACGGCGTTGTACTCGTCGTAGAACTTGCGATGGCTCTCAACGCTTTCGTTGTCACCCTTGATCAGGTCCTGGAAGTAGTCGTAGTGGCTGGTGGCATGGCGGTCCGGGTTCATGGCCACAAAGCCAGTGTGCTGAAGAAAACCCGGGTAGACGCGACGGCCAGCACCCGGGAATTTGTCGGGTACGCGGTAAATGACGTTGTTCTCGAACCAGCTGTGGCTGCGCTGCGTGGCCAGGTTGTTCACAGCGGTGGGTGACTTGGTGGCGTCGATAGGACCACCCATCATGGTCATGGACAGCGGCGTGGTTTCACCGCGACTGGCCATCAGGGACACCGCCGCCAGCACGGGAACCGTGGGCTGGCACACACTCATCACGTGGCAGCTGCCATAGGTTTTCTGCAAATACCGGACAAATTCCTGGATGTAGTTGACATAGTCATCCAGGTGAAACTCGCCCTCTGACAAGGGCACCAGGCGCGCGTTCTTCCAGTCGGTGATGTAGACCTTGTGGTCTTTGAGCATGGTCTTGACTGTGTCTCGCAGCAGCGTGGCGTAGTGGCCCGAGAGGGGCGCCACGATCAGTACCACGGGTTGGCCTTTGAGTTTGGTCAGGGTGGCGGCATCGTCAGTGAAACGCTTGAAGCGGCGCAGTTCGCAGAATGGCTTGTCCATTTCGATGCGCTCGAAGATCGCGACGTCCACGCCGTCCACCTCGGCGGTGGTGATGCCAAAGACCGGTTTTTCGTAGTCCTTGCCGAGGCGGTGCATCAGGTCATAGGCCGCCGAGACGCGCTGCGCCAGCGGCAGTTGCGCCCAAGGCAAGGCCGGGTTGGTATACACCTTGGCAGCCACTTCGGCCAGGTCGGCGAACGGCTCCATCATGGTGCGCTGGGTTTCGTAGAGCTGGTAGAGCATGTGACGTCCTGTGAATAGTTATGTTGCAGTGCAATATAACAGTGCGTTGTGCACCGTGTGGAGGTGTATCACTCTAAACACCGATCCTGTCTGTCACCTCTGTGAAAGAAGCAACGCCATCGTCGCCAACGCGCATTGCGTCACACCACTTTCGCAATCGCCTGGCAGACGTAGTCAATGTTCTTGCTGTTGAGCGCGGCCACACACATGCGGCCGGTGTCGGTGCCGTACACGCCGAACTCGCTGCGCAGGCGCACCATCTGGTCTTTGGAGAGGCCCGAGTAGCTGAACATGCCGATCTGGGTTGTGATGAAACTCATGTCTTTGGTCACACCGGCGGCTTTGAGCCCATCGACCAGTTTCTGGCGCATGGCCTTGATGCGCACGCGCATTTCGGCCAGTTCACCCTCCCACTGGGCGCGCAGCTCCGGGTTGTTGAGCACCGCGGCCACGATGGCGCCGCCGTGGATGGGCGGGTTGCTGTAGTTGGTGCGGATGGCGATCTTGAGCTGGCTGAGCACGCGCGCGGTTTCTTCGGGGCTGCTGCCCACCACACTCAGAGCACCCACGCGCTCGCCGTACAGGCTGAAGCTCTTGGAGAAGCTGGTCGAGACGAAGATGTTGAGGCCAGCGGCCACAAACTTGCCAATCACGGCGCCGTCTTCGGCAATGCCGTAGCCGAAGCCCTGGTAGGCCATGTCCAGGAAAGCCGTCAGCTTGCGCGCCTTCACCACAGCAATCACCTGATCCCACTGGGCGGGGGTAATGTCGTAGCCGGTGGGGTTGTGGCAGCAGGCATGCAGCAGCACGATGGTGCCCTCGGCGGCGGCGTTGAGCTTGGCCAGCATGCCCTCGAAGTTGACACCACCCAAACCGCCGTTGGCGCTCGGGTCGAAATAGGGGTAGGTGTCGACCGGGAAGCCGGCGTTGGTGAACAGCGCGCGGTGGTTTTCCCAGCTCGGGTCGGAAATCAGCACGGTGGCGTTCGGGCTGACTTTCTTCAGGAAGTCGGCACCGATCTTCAGGCCGCCTGTGCCGCCGATGGCCTGCACCGTGGCCACGCGGCCACTCTTCACCACATCGGAATCGGCACCAAACACCAGGCCTTTGACGGCGTTGTCGTAGGCCACGATGCCGTCGATGGGCAAATAGCCGCGGGCGGTGGGCTTGTCCATCATGGTTTTTTCTGCCGCCTGCACGCATTGCAGCAAGGGCAGCTTGCCGTTGTCATCGAAATACACTCCCACGCCGAGGTTGACCTTGTTGGGGTTGGTGTCGGCAGCAAACTGTTCGTTCAGACCCAGGATGGGGTCGCGAGGGGCCATTTCGACGGCGGAAAACAGGGACATGTCAGCGGTCCAGAAGGGTTGTGCGCCAGCGCGCAGGGTAGGGGTGGTGAATCTTCCGACAGTAGGCAAGGGATTGCGCTACGCTGTCAGGTTGATCCGCAATTTTATCCGCCATGACCGCTCCTCCTTCTGCTCCATTGAGCCTTGTTGAAGCCGACGCCCCACCGGCTGGCGAGTTCGTCCGTTTTTCCGAATCGCCCTTTGAGCTGTTCATGCCGTACCCACCCGCAGGCGACCAGCCCACCGCCATTGCGCAGCTGGTGGAGGGCGTTCAGGACGGCGAGGTATTCCAGACCCTGCTGGGCGTGACCGGCTCGGGCAAGACCTTCACCATGGCCAACGTGATCGCCCGCCTGGGGCGCCCGGCCATCGTGTTCGCGCCCAACAAGACACTGGCCGCTCAGTTGTACAGCGAATTCCGCGAGTTCTTTCCGAAGAACGCGGTCGAGTACTTCGTGAGCTACTACGACTATTACCAGCCCGAGGCCTATGTGCCGCAGCGCGACCTGTTCATCGAGAAGGACAGCGCGATCAACGAGCACATCG
>DAIOEI010000105.1:0-7400 GCA_036746335.1 Hydrogenophaga sp.
GTGGTGTGGTGGTGTCCGCAGCTGCCGCCCTCGCCCGCCGCTGCCATGGCGCTGCTCAGCCAAGGCACAGCCCACTGGCCGCGCGCCACCATGGCCGTGGTGGGCTCGTCGCTGGGTGGGTTTTATGCCCGCTGGCTGGCCCTGCAAACCGGCTGCCGCGCCGTGTTGCTGAACCCAGCGGTTTACCCGGCACGCGACTTGGGCCGCTACATCGGCGAACAAACCCACTGGCACGACCCGCAGCAAAACTTTTTCTTTCAGCCTGGTTACGTGGACGAACTGCGCACGCTGGAGGCCGACATCGCCCGCCGCGCCGCGCAACAACCCACCACGTCCGCGCAGCAGTTCGCCATCGTGGCGCAGGGCGACGAGGTGTTGGACTGGCGCGAAATGCAGGCGTTTTGCGCCGGGGGTGGGCTGCGCCTGCTGCCGGGGAGCAACCACGCCATCAGCGACTTTGACGACCACATCGACGCGGTGTTTGACTTTTTGCACCTCGCGGGCTGAGCGGTGTTTGCAGAGACGCGCTTGCCAGACTTTTTCGCAGGCTGGGCCGTCACGCCAAAGCCCCATGCAGCCCGCTGCGTTGCGCACAACATGGGTAGGTCAGACACGTCTGGCAGGGGCGTTGCCCGCAACGAAATAAGGAGCCGTCGATTTGGCCAAAGGCACACGGCCACGAATTTTGTCGGCGATTTTCTCGGCCATCATGACCGTGGGCGCATTCAGGTTACCGGTCGTGATCACCGGCATGATCGACGCGTCCACCACCCGCAGGCCTTGCAGCCCGTGCACGCGGCCCTCGCCGTCAACCACGGCCATGTCGCCCAACCCCATGGCATTGGTGCCGCAGGGGTGGTAGGCGGTCTCGGCGTGCTGACGGACATAAGCGTCGAGTTCTGCGTCGGTTTGGGCGCGGTCGCCTGGGGTGATTTCTCTGCCCGCGTAGGGTTTGAGCGCAGGCTGGCGCATGATCTCGCGCGTGATACGGATGCCAGCACGGAATTCGGCCCAGTCTTGCTCGGTCGACATGTAATTGAAAAGGATGCTGGGATGCTGTTTCGGGTCTTTGGATCGCAGATGCACCCGGCCACGGCTGGGAGAGCGCATGGAGCCCATGTGGGCCTGGAAGCCGTGGACTTTGATGGGATTGCTGCCGTTGTAATTGATGGCCACTGGCAAAAAGTGGTACTGGATATTGGGCCAATCAAATTCATCTGACGTGCGAATAAAGCCACCGGCTTCAAAGTGGTTGGTCGCGCCGATGCCGCTGTTGAGAAACAGCCATTGCGCACCGATGGCGGGCTGGTTCCACCACTTGAGCGCGCCCACCATAGACACGGGTTGCAGGCATTCGTATTGCTGGTAAATCTCCAGATGGTCTTGCAGATTGGCACCCACACCGGGCAAGTCGTGAACCACCGGAATGTCCAACGATTTCAACAGGGGTGAGGGGCCAACGCCTGATCGCTGCAGGATTTGCGGCGAAGCAATGGCGCCTGAGCAGAGCAATACCTCGCGTTTGGCGTTGGCGGTCTTGGCCTGTTGGTCAAGCAAGTAGGTCACGCCCACGGCGCGCTTGCCCGAAAACAGGATGCGATCGGTCAACGCGTGGGTGACGATGGTGAGGTTGGGGCGCGAGCGGGCCATGTCGAGGTAACCTCGGGCCGTGCTGGAGCGTCGGCCTTTGGGTGTGGTCGTGCGGTCCATGGGGCCGAAGCCCTCTTGCTGGTAGCCATTGAGGTCGTCGGTGCGCAGGTAGCCTGCTTCGACGCCTGCGTTGACCATGGCCTCGAACAACGGACTGTGGTCGGGTTTTGGCGTGGTCACGCTCAGCGGCCCACTGTCGCCGTGGTAATCGTTGGCACCCACGTCGCGTGTTTCAGCCTTGCGGAAATAGGGCAGGCAGTCTAGGTAGGACCAGTCTTCTAGGCCGGCTTGTTTGGCCCAGCCGTCGTAGTCCAGCGCGTTACCCCGGATGTAGCACATGCCGTTGATCAGCGAGGATCCGCCGAGTCCTTTGCCGCGCCCGCATTCCATGCGGCGGTTGTTCATATGGGGTTCGGGTTCGGTCTCGTAGGCCCAGTTGTAGCGGCGCCCTTGCAATGGGAAGGCCAGCGCGGCAGGCATTTGGGTGCGGAAGTCGAGTCGGTAGTCGGGGCCGCCCGCTTCGAGCAGCAAGACACTCACGTCGGCGTCTTCGGTCAGCCGCGATGCGAGCACATTGCCCGCCGAGCCTGCGCCAATGATGATGTAGTCGAATTCTGGGTGGGTCATGTTGTTGTGCGTCTCGTAGCGCGTCAGAACACCGACGTGTATGCGCCAAGCTCCACCTGGATGGATTTGTTGCGGGTGTACGCCTTGAGGGTTTCAATGCCGTTTTCGCGGCCCACACCCGACTGTTTGTAACCGCCCACCGGCATTTCAGCGGCGGATTCACCCCAGGTGTTGATCCAGCAAATTCCCGCCTGCAGTTGGTGGATCACACGGTGTGCGGTGTTCAGATCTTGCGTGACCAACCCGGCGGCCAGCCCGTATGCCGTGTGGTTGGCGCGTTGAACCACTTCGCTTTCGGTGTCGAAGCTGAAGATGGCCATGACCGGGCCGAATATCTCATCTTGGGCAATCTTCATGCTGTCGGCGCAATCGGTGAACACCGTGGGTTGCACATAAGCCCCCAACGCATAAGCCCCCTCGGTGGCGCGTGCGCCACCGATCAGCAGCTTGGCACCCTCGGCTTTGCCGGATGCGATGTAGCCCAACACCTTCTCCATGTGGGCCTGGCTCACCAATGGGCCAAAGTTGGTGGCGGCCTCTTGCGGGTTGCCCATGCGGATGCGCATCACGCGCTCGACCACCTTGGCCTCAAAAACCGCCTTGATGGTGCTGTGCACAAACACCCGGGTGCCGTTGGTGCACACCTGCCCTGCACTGTAGAAGTTGGCCATCAGGGCGATGTCGGCTGCGCGGTCCAGGTCGGCATCAGCGAACACGATCAGCGGCGACTTGCCGCCCAGCTCCATGGTCACCTCTTTGAGCGTGGAACCCGAGGCGCAGGCCATCACTTTCTTGCCCGTGACCGTGCCGCCGGTGAAGGAAATCTTTTCAATGCCGGGGTGTTCGGTGAGCCAGGTGCCCACCTCGGCCCCCCCATTGACCACGTTGAACACACCGTCAGGCAAACCGGCCTCGGTGTAGATGTCAGCCAGCTTCAAAGTGGTCAGCGGGGTGACTTCGCTGGCCTTGAAGATCATGGCGTTGCCCGCTGCGAGCGCTGGCGCGGATTTCCACAGTGCGATTTGAATGGGGTAGTTCCATGCGCCGATACCAGCGACCACGCCAATGGGTTCGCGCCTGGTGTAGACGAACGCACTCTCCCGCAACGGTACCTGCATGCCTTCGATGGATGTGGCCAGGCCCGCGTAGTACTCCAGCACATCGGCGCCGGTCACGATATCGACCCAGCGCGTCTCCGACACCGGCTTGCCGGTGTCCAGCGTTTCCAGATCGGCCAAGGCATCGTTGCGCTCGCGCAAAATGTCCACTGCCCGGCGCAACACGCGCGAGCGCTGCATGGCGGTGAAGCCTGCCCAAATGCGCTGGCCCGCTTGAGCGCTGCGCACAGCGGCATCCACGTCCTGCTTGGATGCGCTTTGCACCACGGCGAGCACATCGCCATTGGCCGGGTTGATGGTGTTGAAAGTCTGGCCACTGGTGGCGTCCACGCGGGCGCCGCCGATGTAGAGCTGCTGGATATTATTTGCAGGCATGTGGTGCCTCCTTAACGTGAAATGAATGCGGCTTGACCTCAGGCAAACTCTGTGCGGTTCAGCCCATGGCTTTGCCCAGCAGGGCGTGATAAAGCTCGCGGTCGCCCAAAATGCCGACCAGACGCTCGCCCTCGCTCAACACCAGCTTTTGACCCGTCTGGTAGCGGATGTGCATGGCATCGCGCATGCCGATATGGGATGGCACCACGGTCGGGCACGGCTGCAGCGATTCGATCGCATCACCCACCGCCCAGCGTTGCAGCGTCAGGCTGTTCGTCTCGCAACGGGCGCTTTGCAGCGCGCCTTGGCTATCCAGTTTGAGCCAGATACCGCCCGCGCTGTCTAAGCACATTTCGCCACCGACCTGCTCGCAAGCGGCCAGTGGGCGCATCAGGCTGCGGCCACTGAGCACATTCAGTGGATTGGTGTGTGCCACGAAGGCGCGCACATAGTCGTTGGCGGGATTGAGCACGATGTCTTCGGGCTTGCTGTGTTGAACGATCTGACCGCCCTTCATGATCACGATGTTGTTGCCCAGCTTGAGCGCTTCATCCAGATCGTGGCTCACAAACACGATGGTCATGTTCAGCTGGCTTTGCAATTCCAGCAACTCGTCTTGCAAGCCTTGGCGAATGAGCGGGTCCAGCGCAGAAAACGGTTCATCCATCAGCAGAATGTCGGCGTCCATGGCCAGCGCCCGCGCCAAACCCACGCGCTGCTGCATGCCCCCTGAGAGCGCATCGGGGCGCTTGTCGCGCCACTGGCTCAGACCCACGAGTTCCAGCTTGGCGTCGATCCGCTTCTTGCGCTCACCGCTGGGCAAGCCTTGCATTTCCAAACCCAGGCTGACGTTTTCGGCCACGCTGAGCCATGGCATGAGCGCGAACTTCTGGAACACCATGGCCATGCGCTGGGTGCGCAAGGCCTTGAGCTGGGCGGCAGAACAGTGGGCAATGTCTATGTCAGTGCCTTCGTGCTCAATCAGCAAGCGACCTCGGCTGACCGTGTTGAGTCCGTTGATGCAGCGAAGCAGGCTCGATTTGCCAGAGCCCGACAGCCCCATGAGCACACAAATTTCGCCGCGTTCGACAGTTAAATTGGCCTTTTGGACACCAACGATGAGGCCTGTTTTTTGAAAGATTTCGTCGCGTGACAAACCTTGGTCGAGCAGGTCCAGCGCGGGTTGGGGTGCGTCTGAGAAAACGACGTCAACGTCCTGGATCTTGATCAGGCTCATGCGGCATCCCCCTTGGCCGGTGTGCGCTGCTTGCAAACGCGGTCCAGCATGATGGCCAGCAACACGATGGCCAGGCCTGCTTCAAAACCCACAGCAATGTCTGCCGTGTTGAGAGCGCGCACCACCGGCTTGCCCAAGCCATCGGCACCCACGAGTGCGGCGACCACCACCATCGACAGCGACAGCATGATGCATTGCGTGATGCCAGCGGAAATGCTGGGCATGGCATGTGGCAATTCAATGCGTGTGAGCAACTGGGTGCGCGAGCAGCCAAAAGCTTTGCCCGCGTCCAACAGATCGGCGGGCACGTTGTGGATGCCAAGGTAGGTCAGACGAATGGGCGCGGCCACGGCAAACACCACGGTAGAAATCAGGCCGGGCACCACACCCAGACCAAACAAGGTCAGGGTCGGAATCAGGTAGACGAAGGTCGGAACCGTCTGCATCAAATCCAGCACCGGCTGCAGTGCCGTGTAAAAGCGGGGCTTGTGCGCGGCGTAAATGCCCAGCGGCACACCGATCAAGACGCAAACCACAGTGGCAAACAACACCTGCGCCAGTGTTTCCATGGTTTCTTGCCAGTAACCCAGGTTGAGGATCAGCAAGCATGACAACAGGCAAAAGAGCGTCAACATCCATTTGCGCTGGATGCCGTGGGCGATGAGCCCAAACACGGCCATCAGGGCGAGCGGATGGAACCACAGCAGGCCATCCGTAAAGGCGTTGATGGCCGTGGAGAGCACATCGGAGAAAGCGTCAAAATACTCAGCGCCGTGCAGCGTGAGCCAGTCGATCAATTCGGCAATGGCGTTGCCGATGGGTATTTTTTGAATGTCCATGGGCCAATCTGTGGTCGCCAAGAAGGCGGCCCCACTCAAAAGTAGGGCGAGAAAAGGCGGTACCCCTGAAAGGTGGTGGCGATCGGGGTACCGAAAGCGTTGTCTTACTTGGCCAACGCAGCTTTCACCACATCCATGGCGGGCTTGCTGCCGTCAAAGCTGGTCACGCCGTCGAGCCATGCATCCACCGCCTGTGGGTTGGCCTTGAGCCATGTGGTTGCTGCGACATCGGGTTTTTTCTTGTCGTTCAAAACTGCGCCCATCAGGTCGTTTTCCATTTCCAAAGTGAACACGAGGTTGCTCAACAACTTGCCCACATTGGGGCATTCCTGCACATAACCCTTGCGCACATTGGTGTAAATGGTGGCACCGCCAAGGTTGGGGCCAAACACATCATCACCGCCTTCTAGGTACTTCATCTTGACGCGGCTGTTCATGGGATGGGGCTCCCAGCCCAGAAAGACCACCCATTCGTTGCGACGCTGAGCGCGTACGACCTGAGACAACATCCCTGCTTCGCTGGATTCGACCAGTTTGAATGCGCCCAAGTCAAACTGGTTTGAATCGATCATGCCCTGGATCAGGCGGTTGCCATCGTTGCCAGGTTCAATGCCGTATATCTTGGCGTCGAGTTGTTTGCTGAAGCGGGCGATATCGGCGAACGACTTCAGGCCAGCGTTGTAAGCAGCTTCGGAAACGGCCAGCGTGTACTTGGCACCTTCGAGGTTCGCGCGCACGGTCTCGACGCTGCCGTTGTCGCGGTAGGGCTTGATGTCGGCCTCCATGGTGGGCATCCAGTTGCCCAAGAACACATCAATGTCTTTGTTTTCCAGTGACTTGTAGGTCACAGGCACCGAGATCAGGTTGGTCTTGGTGGTGTAGCCCAGCACGTTCAGGATCTTGCTGGTCAGTGCAGTGGTCACGGTGATGTCGGTCCAACCTACATCGGCGAAACGCACGTTTTTACACGAAGCGGGTTCCACCGCCTGGGCGAGAACGGACGTGCTCAAGGTTGCAGCAACCAGCAAACAAAGGGACATTTTCATAGGGAGACTCCAATTTGTGGACGTACATATCGCGCCAAGCGCGTTTGCATGCCAACGGGGACACAAAAGGAGATCGGCAATGCAAGGTCAGTGCGGGCGCCACAGCTTGCGTCTGTGGCACGAAGTTAGACCGATGGAAGCCGATCGAGCAGCCGCCAAATTTCGCGACTGTGAGGACAGCCCCGCGCGCGCAACGAAGATTCGTAGGTTGCCGGGGATCGGTTACAGGGTGGGAAATTTCACCAAAAATGGCCCAAAACGGGCCATACATACAACCGACATTGCGCCAGACGGTGTCTGGAAAAGCAAACTTGCTTTTTATTCTGCACGCCCAAGCGGCACCCGTCAACGCCGAATATCAATCAGCAACCACCCGCGTTGAGCCCAGATAAACACGCGAGCGCATCCACACCAAGCCATGCCGCAGACACAGCCCACATCCAGCAGCGGGCGAAAACCGCCCGCATGGGACAATCTCGCCCATGCACATTTTGTTTGACGAAGCCGG
>DAIOEI010000106.1:0-7377 GCA_036746335.1 Hydrogenophaga sp.
CGGGCGGTCAGCAGCAGCGCGTGGCGATCGCGCGCGCCATCGTCACCGAGCCGCAAGTTCTGCTGGCCGACGAGCCCACCGGCAATCTCGACACCCACCGCAGCCAGGAAATCATGGAACTGCTCTGGCGCCTGAACGCCGAGCAGGGCATCACCGTGCTGATGGTCACGCACGAGCCCGACATGGCCGCTTACGCCAAGCGCATGGTGCGCTTTGTGGACGGCGTGGTGGAAAGCGACCACGCCAACCCGCACCCGGTGGCCCTGCAGGCGGGCGCAGCACGGGCCACCCTGAGCGACTCCGGTCACAGCGACCAGCCACAAGGAGCGGCCGACCATGTGGCTTAACACCCTGCTGCTGGCGCTGCGCTCTATACGCCGCAACCTGCTGCGCTCCTTCCTCACCATCCTGGGTATCGTGATCGGCGTGAGCGCGGTGATCACCATGGTCACCGTGGGCAACGGCGCCACAGCCGCCGTGCAGAACCAGATCTCGGGCCTGGGTACCAACCTGCTGCAGCTGCGCCCAGGCCAGCGCATGGGACCCGGTGGCACCGGCGCCAGCGCACCCGCTTTCAAGGAAAGCGATGGCGACGCGATTGCCGCCCAGGTGGGCGGTATCAAGGCGGTGGCGCCGGAAGCACGCACCGGTGCGGTGCTGGTGGCCAATGGCCGCAACTGGAGCAGCAGTGTGATCGGCAGCACCAACGAGTGGCTGATCACCGGCAACTGGAAGCTCCGTGATGGCCGGGAGTTTTCGGATGACGAACTGCGCGCGGGCGGTGCCGTCTGCCTGATCGGCAGCACGATTCAGCGCGAGCTGTTTGGCAATACCAGCGCGGTAGGTGCGCAGCTGCGCGTGCGGGCCATGAGTTGCGAAGTGGTGGGCACCCTGCAATCCAAAGGCCAGGGCGCCTTTGGCAACGACCAGGACGATGTGGTGCTGCTGCCCATCAAGACTTTGCAACGCCGCATCGTCGGTCACACGCGGGTCAACACCCTGCTGGTTTCCATGAACGACGGAGCCAACGCTGAAACCGTGAAAAACGCTCTGACGCAGCTCATGCGCGAACGCCGCAAGCTGGCCGAAACCGACGAGGACAACTTCAACATCCTCGACACCAAACAACTGGCCGAGACCCTCTCAGGCACCACCAAGATCATGACCATGCTGCTGGGTGCCGTGGCCGCCGTGAGCCTGCTGGTGGGTGGCATTGGCATCATGAACATCATGCTGGTCAGCGTGACCGAGCGCACGCGTGAGATCGGTCTGCGTCTGGCGATTGGCGCACTGGAGCGCGAGGTGCTGCTGCAGTTCCTGATTGAGGCGGTGGTGCTCGCTGCGCTGGGCGGGCTGATCGGCATTGTGTTGGCCACCGGCGCGTCCGTCGGCCTGTCGGCGCTGATGAATGTGCCCTACCAGTTCAATCCGGGCGTGAACCTGATGAGCTTCTTCTTCTCCGCCGCCATCGGTGTGCTGTTCGGCTACTTTCCGGCCCGGCGCGCAGCGCGCCTCAATCCGATCGACGCTCTGCGGCACGAATAAACAGATCAGATTTCAGCAGCGCCGGGGACTTGCGCACGGATGAAGCCCAATACCGAGGGACCTTGGATATTGGTGAACAGCGAGCGGTCGCCCGGGCCGCAATTGGGTACCGTCCCGGAAGAAGTCAGGCCCACCACCGCCTGCCGCCCGCCTACGCTGCGATAGGCCGGGCCACCCGAGTCCCCCACGCAACTGTTGCTCAAAGCACCGCTGTACACAAAACCGATCTGCTCCGGGTTGACGATGGTCAGCCGCGCAAAACCCACCGCGAGTTCAAAACCCGGCGCACCCCAGCCGGCGAGAAAGACTTCATCGCCTGGCGCAGACGGCTGACTGACCAGCAGCGGCATGGTGGGATTGGGCAAGGGTGCAGAGAGGTTGACCACGCCCACGTCGTTCACAAAGCCCGATTCGACTTCCGCAAAACCGGGATGCGCAGTCCAGCTGGCGGCGCGCACATCCACCACGGTGCCGTCGGCTTGCCACAGGCCAGCCGCCACCCGACTGGTGCCCCTTTGAAGGCAATGCCCGGCGGTCAGAACCTGGGTGGGTGTGAGCAAAACGCCGGAGCACGTCTGAACGCTGCCACCCCGAACCACCGCCAGCAAAATGACCGGGGAACGGTCGGGTGTGCTGCAGTTCGCGCCGTTGGTGATCTTGGGCTGCAGCCCGATGCTGCCGCACAACGCACCGGCATCGGGCAGGCCGCCATCCCCATCGCTCCCACCACAAGCCGTCAACGCCAGCAGCGCTACCGCAAGGGCCGACATCCTTTGCGCCATGCGCATCTTGAACAACCGCATCCACATCCTTTCCAACGGCGGTTCATCTGGACCGCCCAACTGCGAACTGTAGCGGCTTCAGTGACGGGCTGATGACCAGAAGTCGGCTTGTCCGTAATGATGCTTGAGAAAATCGATCCACAGGCGCACCCGCAAGGCCAGGTGCCTGCGCTGGGGAAACAGCGCATAAATGCCGTTGGGGGGCGCAGCATGTTCTTCCAGGACCGCTTCCAGCCGCCCGGCGGCAATATCTGCCTCCACCTCCCAGAGGCTGCGCCAGGCAATGCCATACCCGGCCAGGCACCATTCGTGCAGCACCTGCCCGTCGCTGCAATCGAGCGGCCCGCCTGGACGCAGGTGAACGATCTCTGGTGGCTGCCCGGGTGCTGCGTTGGGCGGGCGCACCGCAAACGCCCAGCCGCGCGTCTGCGATGCGTCACTGGAGAGCGCCAGGCAGTCAAAACGGGCCAGATCGGCTGGCGACTGGGGCCGTCCGCGCTGCTGCAGGTAACGCGGATTTGCAACACACAGGCGCCGGTTGTCGGCCAGGCGCACGCTCACCAGCGAGGAATCGGGCAGGTCGCCCACACGCACCGCGCAGTCGTAGGCCTCGCCGGCCACGTCGACCACACGGTCGCTCAGGTTCAGCGAGATGGTGACCTCGGGGTGCAGTTCGCGAAAACGCGGCACCAGCGGCGCCACATGGCGACGGCCAAAGCCGGCTGGCGCGGTGATGCGCAGGTGTCCGCTGGCCTTGACGCCGCCCGCACTCACACTGGCTTCGGCATTGGCCAGATCGGTCAGCAGCCGCTGGCAGTCTTCCAGAAAGGCGCTGCCTTCGTGCGTGAGCGTGATGCGGCGCGTGGTGCGCACCATGAGCTTGACCCCCAGCCGCTCCTCCAGCGCGTCCAGCCGGCGCCCGATAACGGCAGGGGCCACACCCTCGGCCCGCGCGGCTGCGGTCAGGCTGCCACGGGCTGCGACAGCGGCGAAGGTTTCCAGTTGTTTGAGTTTGTCCATGCCGCCCCGCTTCAAGCCACAACCCGCGCCTTGCGCAGGCGCTCTTGTGCTGCCGTGTCATGCCCAAGCTCGGTCAAAAGCTCGGCGGTCGCATCGCCCAGGCGGGGTGGGCTGCGGTGCACGCCCAGCCGCTGCCCGCCCAAGGTGAAAGGCAGCAGGGTGGCCTTGGCGGTTTCGCCTGCGCGAGGCCCGTCAGGCAGGGTGATGTCGGCCAGGCCGCCGGTGGCCAGCAGGTGCTCATCGTTGAACAGTTCTTCGGGCTTGCGGATGGGTGCATAGGGCAGGCCCACGCGCTCGAACAGTTCGGCCAGTTCGGCAGCGCACCAGTGCGCCAAACGCTCTCGCAACTGAGGCAGCAATACGGTGCGCTCACGCACCCGGTCATTGTTGCTGCCGTAGCGCGGATCGGCCAGGAGATCGGCAAAACCCAGCGCATTGCAGAAGGTGGCCCACTGCGCGTCGCTGACAGCGCTCAGAAATATTTGTTCACCGTCTTGCACCGTGAACACGTCATAGATGCCCCAGGGACTGATGCGGGCTGGCATGGGGGCGGCGGGCTGGCCCGTCATGGCGTACTGCAGCATGTGCTGGCCGACCAGGAACACATTGTTCTCAAAGAGCGCGCTCTGTACCTCCTGGCCCCGGCCGGTGATGCCGCGCTGGATGAGTGCTGCCAGCACGCCCATGGCGCCGAACATGCCGCCCATGATGTCGTTGACGCTGGTGCCCGCGCGCAACGGGTCACCGGGCCGGCCGGTCATGTAGGCCAGGCCGCCCATCATCTGCACCACCTCGTCCAGCGCGGTACGGTGCTCGTAGGGGCCGGGCAAAAAACCTTTGTGCGAGACGCAAATCAGGCGCGGGTTTGTGGCGCTGAGCGCGGCATGGTCCAGCCCGTACTTGGCCATCGTGCCGGGCTTGAAGTTCTCGGCCACTACATCCGCCGTGGCAGCCAACTGCCGCGCCAGCGCCGCGCCCTCGGGCTGGGCCAGGTCGATGGCGATACTTTTCTTGTTGCGGTTGAACATGGGGAAGAAACCGGCTCCCGCACCGAGCAGGAAGCGCGTGCGGTCGCCCGCGATGGGCTCTACCTTGATCACCTCGGCCCCGAGGTCGCCCAGGACCATGCCGCAGGTGGGGCCCATGACCATGTGGGTGAATTCAACGACCCGCAGCCCTGCCAGAGGGAGCTGGGCCGGACTGGCTGCGCTCGTCGGCCCTTCCGTTTTTGCTGTGCTCATGGCGGCATTGTCGGTCGGAACCGCAGAGTGGGCATGGGACATTACCCTCATAAAAGTCACAGATCAACGAAAATTTTCACTTCGAATCGGGTGCCGAGTATCGAATAAAGTGCCATCCATGGAAAAACCCCGTGCGGTCCTCTTTGACGCCTACGGCACGCTGTTCGATGTGTACAGCGTGGGCCTGCTCGCGCAGCAGCTGTTTCCGGGCCAGGGCGAAAAGCTGGCCACCGTTTGGCGTGACAAACAGATCGAATACACCCGTTTGGTGACCACCAGCGACCACGGCGCGCATTACCGACCGTTCTGGGAGCTGACCCAGGCCGCGCTGGCCTTTGCCATCAAGCTGATCGAACCCGCCGCGCGCAGCGACTGGGCCGCCTACGAAGGCAAGGCCGCGCAGCTGATGAACCAATACCGGCACCTCAGCGCCTTTCCGGAGAACCGCGAGGTGCTTCAAGCCCTGAAGGATCGCGGCATCGTCACCGGCATCCTGAGCAACGGTGAGCCGCAGATGCTGGGCATTGCCGTGCGCAGCGCCGGGCTCGACGGCCTGCTGGACCATGTGATCAGCGTGGACGGCATCCGCAAGTTCAAGACCCACCCCGACGCTTACGCCCAGGGCGAGAAGGTGACCGGCCTGACGCGCCAGCAGATCGTGTTCGTCAGCAGCAACGCCTGGGACGCGCTCGGCGCGACCTGGTTCGGCTACCGCACGCTGTGGGTGAACCGGCAGAATCTGCCGTTTGAAGAGCTGGGGATGCAGCCCACCCGAACGGCACAGAACCTTCGAGACGTCCTCACGTGGTTCGACTGAATATGAACACCCCCGTGCGCTGCTTCGCTTCTTCCCCTTTCTCTGTCGCGCCCGTCGGCGCTGGGAGGGAGGACGCAGCCTGTGGCCCGGCGAAGCCGGTTCCCCGGCTGCCCTGACCTGACCGCCGCTCATTGCCACTTGTTTTGTTTTTCTAGGAGTCCATCGATGTCTGATCGCACCCAAGTCCACGGTCTGCAGGTTTCCACCGACCTGTACGAGTTCATCAACGGTCAGGTCTTGCCCGGCACCAGCGTGAGTGCCGAGACCTTCTGGAAGGGCTTCGACAGCATCGTCGCCGACCTGGCCCCCAAGAACGCCGCCCTGCTGGCCGAGCGCGACCGCCTGCAGGCCGAGCTGGACAAATGGCACAGCGCCAACCCGGGTCCCATCCTGGACATGGCCGGTTACCGCAAGTTTCTGGAAACCATCGGCTACCTGGTGCCCGAGCCCAAAAAGGTCAAGGCCACCACCAAGAACGTGGATGCCGAGTTGGCCACGCAGGCTGGCCCCCAACTGGTGGTGCCCATCCTGAACGCCCGCTACGCGCTGAACGCCGCCAACGCGCGCTGGGGCAGCCTGTACGACGCGCTGTACGGCACCGACGTGATCAGCGAAGACAAGGGCTGTGGCAAGGTCGCCAAGGGCAAGAAGGGCGGCTACAACCCCAAGCGCGGCGCCAAGGTGATCGAATACGCCCGCCATGTGCTGGACCGCACCGCGCCGCTGAAGAAGGGTTCACACGTCGGCTCGACGGGCTACAAGGTGAACAAGGACGGTGAGCTGGTCGTCGGCCTGGCCGAAGGCGGCACCTCCAAGCTGGCCGACAAGGCCCAGTTCATCGGCTTCCAGGGTGAGGCCAAGGCCCCCACGGCGGTGCTGCTGCAGCACAACGGCCTGCACCTGGAGATCCAGGTCAACCGCGCCACGCCCATCGGCGCGAGCGACTCCGCGGGCGTGAGCGACCTGGTGGTCGAAGCCGCGCTGTCCACCATCCTGGACCTGGAAGACTCCGTGGCTGCGGTGGACGCCGAAGACAAGGTGCTGGCCTACCGCAACTGGCTGGGCATCCTGCAGGGCACGCTGGTCGAGTCGTTCGAGAAGGGCGGCAAGACGATGACGCGCGGCCTCAACGCCGACCGCGAGTACACCGGCAGCAACGGCAAGACCGTGCGCCTGCACGGCCGCTCGCTCATGTTCGTGCGCAACGTCGGCCACCTGATGACCAACCCGGCCATCCTGTGGGGCGCGGAAGGGAAAGAAATCCCCGAAGGCATCCTGGACGCGATGGTCACCACCACCATCGCGATGCACGACCTGAAGAAAACCAAGAAGGACGCGATCCGCAACTCGCGCAAGGGCTCGGTCTACATCGTCAAGCCCAAGATGCACGGCCCGCGCGAAGTGGCTTTTGCCTGCGAACTGTTCGGCCGCGTCGAACAGGTGCTGGGCCTGCCCGAGAGCACGGTCAAGCTGGGCATCATGGACGAAGAGCGCCGCACCTCGGTCAACCTCAAGGCCTGTATCGAAGCTGCTGCCAGCCGAGTGGCCTTCATCAACACCGGCTTCCTGGACCGCACCGGCGACGAGATGCACACCGCCATGCTCGCCGGCCCCATGGTGCGCAAGGGCGACATGAAGACCAGCGCCTGGATCCAGAGCTACGAGCGCAACAACGTGCTGGTGGGCCTGTCCTGCGGCCTGCGCGGCAAGGCGCAGATCGGCAAGGGCATGTGGGCCATGCCCGACCTGATGGCCGAGATGATGAAGGTCAAGATCGGCCACCCCAAGGCTGGCGCCAACACCGCCTGGGTGCCCTCGCCCACCGGCGCCACGCTGCACGCCCTGCACTACCACCAGGTGCTGGTGAGTGATGTGCAGAAAGACATGGAACAGATCCATGCTGCCGCCGAACGCGACAACCTGTTGACCGGCCTGTTGACCGTGCCGGTGAGCGCCAACCCGAACTGGACCG
>DAIOEI010000107.1:0-7342 GCA_036746335.1 Hydrogenophaga sp.
GCTGCGAAAGACCATGCGCCGCGAGATGGAGCAGCGCTTCGCGGCGATTCGCTGACTACGGGACGCACCGTCGCAACCCCCAACATGCTGACCGCACTCGCTGCCCACCCCTGGGCCTATCCCATGCTGGAAACGGCCCACCTGCTGGGCGTGGCGCTGCTGCTGGGCAACCTCGCCTTGCTGGAGCTGCGGGTGTTTGGCTGGGGCGCGGCCTTGCCGGTGCAGCCGCTGGCGCGCCTGAGCCTGGGCCTGGCGGTGTCGGGCTTTGGGCTGGCGGCGCTGACCGGTCTGCTGATGTTCGGCACCCAGCCGACGGAACTTCTGGCCAACCGGGTGTTCGCCATCAAGATGGTGCTGCTGATGCTGGCCGGTTGCAACGCGGCCTGGTTTCATGCGCGCCAGTCCTTGCAGTTGCTGGACCGCACGGCGCGCGTGTCCATGTTGCTTTCCGCGGTGTTGTGGTTGCTGGTACTGACCTGCGGCCGCTGGATTGGTTATGTCTGACCCTGTTCACAAGGAGCCTCTGATGCAAAGAAGACACATGATCCAGGCGGGCGGTGCGCTGGCCCTGGCGGGCGCAGCGCCTGCGGCCTTTGCGCACCACGGGTGGAGCAGTTTTGACCAAAACCGCCCGATTTACCTGCAAGGGCGCGCGGTCTCGGTGGCCTGGCGCAACCCGCATGCCGAACTGGTGCTGGAACTGCCCGAGGCGCTGGTCTTGCCGCCCGATCTGGCCCAGCGCCCGGTGCCGCCGCAGACCGCCGGGGTGGACGGCGCGGCCCTGTTGGCCAAGGCGGTGCTGCCCACACGGCGCGACCGCCGTTGGGAGGTGGAGCTCGCGCCGCTGTTCCGCATGGGGCTGTGGAACGTGCCCGAGATCACCGTGGGCCAGGCCGTGGCGCTGGTGGGTTTCACCTTCAAGGAGGAGCGCGGCAAACCGGTGTTGCGCGGGGAGTACCTGTTTCTGGACGATCGGGTGTACGGCCTGCGCTCCAGTCCGGCGTGAGGCGCAGCCCGACCACAGGCGCCTGAGCCACCGATTCAGAGCGGCGGCGGCACCGGGGGCGCCACCGCCAGCGCCCGCCCTTTGGCCCCGATGTACTCGCCATGGGTCACGTGCAAAAGCCCCGCCACCTTGCTGATCACGTGGTTCTCGTTGGCGTCCAGGTGGGCATCTGCGTAAGCCACCTGCCACATCGCCTCGACCACGCGGATCTTCTGTTCCTGGGTGAAGCGCTCGTTGAGCTGGCGGGTAAAGCGCTGGTAGTCGTAGGCGGTCTGCGCGGTGTCCTGCGCCAGCTCGATCAGGGCGTCGGTCTCTGGCGCCGACAAGGCGAACTTGCCCTGCAACGCAGAGACCAGCGCCGCACGCTCGTCCGCATCGAACTGGGGCTCGGCCCGCAGCACCTCCACCAGCAGCACCGCTGTGGCGAGTTGGAGCTGGTGTTCCAGGGCTTGGGGCGAGGTGGGCGCGGTGCCTTCGGTGAGGCTGTTGAGCAGGTTTTGAAGCAGTTGGAGCATGGGTGGGAGCGAGGAAAGTCAGCCCGATGGATCGCGGGGGTGGCTGCGGGTTCCCGCTGCGCGCACACCACCCCGGCTGCTTCGCTTGACGGCGTGCAGGGCCGCGTCAGCTCTTCTTGGCCAGCCCCAGCTTCTCCACCGTGGCCTTTTCCGCCTTGAAGGTGCGCTCGGCGTAGGCGGTGTACTCGGCGGTACTCATGTAGATGGAGGGCATGTAGAACTTGTCCAGCGTCTCCAGCAGCTTGGGGTCTTCCAATGTTTTCTTGAAGGCGTCGTGCAACACCTTGGTCACCGCCGGGTCCATGCCGGCCGGTGCGCCGATGCCGAATGGTGATTCGCTGATGGTGTCCCAGCCGCTCTCCTTGACCGTGGGCACGTTGGGAAAGGCCTTGTTGCGCTGGCTGCCCAGGGTGGCGAGCAGGCGCAGCTTGCCGCTTTGCACGTGGGGCGCGACGTCGAGCGTGCCGCTCATCATGCGGATGTGGCCACCGAGGATGGCGGGTACCAGTTCAGCTGAGCCTTTGTACGGGATGGGGTTGAGCTGGATGCCGGCTTTTTCGCTGAACTCTTCAATCGCCAGGTGCGGCGTGGTCCCGGTGCCGGTGTGGCCGTACTCGAGCTTGCCCGGGTTGGCCTTGGCGTAGGCCACCATCTCCTGGATGGTCTTGAACGGCGCGTCGGCGGTGCAGGCCAGCGCAAACGTGTAGCCCACCAGACAGACCACGTGGGTGATGTCCTTCACCGGGTCGAAGTTCATCTTCTGCATGTGGGGCAGACGGTAGATGCCCAGCGGCAACTGGGTCAGCGTGTAACCATCGGGCTTGGCACCCACCATGGCACTGGCACCCAAGGTGCCACCCACGCCAGGCTTGTTTTCCACCACAACCGGCACACCCAGGTGTTTGGACGCGCTCTCCGCGATGGCCCGCATCACGCCGTCACTGGCGCCGCCAGCGGGCCAGGGCGCGATCAGCGTGATGGAGCGCGAGGGGAATTTGTCTTGCGCGAACGCGCCCGAAGGCAGCAGCGCGGGCGCGGCCACAGCGGCGGCGGCGGTGAGCACCTGGCGGCGGTTGAGGGCGGTGGGGCGGCGAGGGGGGTTCATGGGCTGTCTCCTGTGGTTCATGGTTTGAGAGCCAACAACATAGAACCGCCCGCGCGCGCCGGGAAGGGGGGCAGCCCGACCCCGGCGGTCAAAACCGTCACCTGCGCGACGCGCCCCGTAGGCTCAGACTGTGGGCTGGCGCGCGAGGTGTTGCGCCGCGTACGCGAGGTACGTGTCCAGGCAGCCGGGGTTGGCCATGGCTTCCCGGTTGATCACCTTCTCCAGCGGCTGACCGAGCAGCAGCTTCTTGATGGGCAGCTCCTGCTTCTTGCCTGAGAGGGTGCGCGGGATCTCGGCGACCTGCAGGATTTCGTCGGGCACGAAGCGGGGCGAGAGCGCGGTGCGGATGGCGCCGGTGATCTTCGCGGTCAGGGCGTCGTCCAGCGTCAGACCCGGGCGCAGCACCACGAACAGCGGCATGTGGCTCTCGCGGCCCAGGTATTCCAGATCGACCACCATGGAATCCAACACCTCGGGCAGGGCTTCGACCGCGCTGTAGAGCTCGCTGGTGCCCATGCGCAGGCCGTGGCGGTTGATGGTGGCATCGGAGCGGCCGTAGATGACGCAGGAGCCGTCGGGGAAGATGCGCAGCCAGTCGCCGTGGCGCCACACGGCCCCGGCTGCTGGTTCAAGATCACCACCGCCGGGCTTTCTGCCATGGCCGGGCTCAAAGGTGTCGAAGTAGCTGCCGATGAGGCGGCGATTCCCGGTGTCGCCCACGAAGCACAGCGGCATCGACGGGATGGGCTGCGCGCAGACGAGCTCGCCCACGGCGTCGACCACCGGCTGGCCCTGTTCATCCCAGGCCTCGACCGCGCAACCCATCAGGCGGCACTGCATGTGGCCCGGCGTCTGCGGCAGCTCGCGGTGGCCGCCGATGAAGGCCCCCGCAAAATCGGTGCCGCCGGAAATGTTGCAGAACCAGATGTCCTGCTGCGCGTCGGACTGCGCGATGGCAGCGAACTGCGCGCTCGCCCAGCGTTGCGCGTCTTCCGACAAAGGCGAGCCGGTGCTGCCGAGCGCCCGCGCGGCCGCGAGGTCACCGCAGGTGGCGAGGTCCACGCCGGCCTTGAGGCAATTGGCAAAGAAGGCCGCGCCAGCGCCGAAAAACGTGACGCGCTCGCGCGCCGCGAAGCGCCAGAGCACGGTCCAGTCGGGGTGCTCTTTGCTGCCGCCCGGATTGCCGTCGTAGATCACGCAGGTGGTGCCGTTGAGCAGGCCGCTGGTCTGGGCGTTCCACATCACCCAGCCGGTGGAGCTGTACCAGTGGTAACGCTCGCCCCAGCTGTTGGGCGCGTAGCTGCAACCCACGTCGTTGTGCAGGATCTTCAGCGCCATGGCGACCACCACGGTGCCGCCGTGGCCATGCACGATGGGCTTGGGCAGGCCGGTGGTGCCGCTGCTGTAGACGATCCACAGCGGGTGATCGAACGGCAACCACAGGGGTTCGAAGGCGGCCACCGCCGCATCGTGGCGGGCGGTGGCGGTGCTGAAGTCGGCGCAGGGTTGGGCGGCTTCCAGAGCACGGTCCACCGCGCCGGGTTCCCGCGCCAGGTTGGTGTGCAGCACCAGGTGGCGCACGCTGGGCAGGGCGGCGCGCAGCTCGGCCACCACGGCCAGCCGGTCATGGTCTTTGCCGCCGTAGGTGACGCCATCGCAGGCAATCAGCACCACCGGCTCGATCTGTTTGAAGCGGTCCAGCACGGCGGCGGTGCCCATGTCGGGCGCGCACACGCTCCACACGCCGCCAATGCTGACCACCGCCAGAAAGGCGACCATGGTCTCGGGGATGTTGGGCAGGTAGGCGGCCACGCGGTCGCCTGGCATCACGCCCTGGGCCTGCAGGTGCAGGGCGAGCGAGGCGACCTGGCGCTGCAGCTCGGGCCAGCTCAGCTCGCGGCGCTGGCCTTTTTCGTTGTCCGAAATCACGGCCGGGAAACCCGCCGCGTGCGCCGCGTCCCCATGGCGCAGCGCCTGCTGCGCATAGTTCACCTGCGCGCCCGGGAACCACACAGCGCCGGGCATCACGTTGCGCTGCAGCACCGCCGTGTGGGGGGTGGGCGACTGCAGGTCGAAGTAGTCCCAGATGCTTTGCCAGAAGGCGTCCAGCTCGGTGGTGGACCAGCGCCAGAGCGCGTCGTAGTCGGCAAAGTGCAGACCGCGTTCGCGGGCCAGCCAGTCCTGGTAGAGGCGGATTTGGGGGGTGAAGGGGGGCGTTTGTTGCGTGGGCATGGGGCGTGGTCTCCTGCGGGCGCAGGGTAGCAGCGGACCCCTTTACGAGCGCTCGCGCAGGTGACAAGCCACGCGGCGCAGCTTGTCTGTTGGCCAGGCACCCCAGCGCGTGTCAGCGCACCGGCAGCACCAGGGCGGCGCCGCTGCCCCCGGTGTGCAGCTGCATGCTGAAGATCTCACCCAGCCGCACCGGCGAGGCGTAGAGGCTGTCGATGGTGTCGAACACCAGTTCGATGCGATGACCGGCGGGCACGTCGAAGCCGGTGGCGTTGAGCTCAAAACTGAAGTCCATGCTGGTTCTGGGCGAGGCCCAGTGCACCGCTTTGGCGCCGTGGGTGATCAGTGTGCCCCAGCCCAGCCGGTCCATCGAGTAGAGGTGGGCCACCAGCATGCCGCGAGCCTGGGAGGGCGTCACCCGCAATTGCACTTTCGGGATGCCGCGGATGCGGGTGACCGCGCTGACCGGGGCGCTGCGGTAGCGGATGCCCTGGTCGCGCAGCACGGTGCTGGTGAGGTTGAGGACGGGCAGACCCACGCTGTCGGCCAGCGGTGACAACACCGGGATCAGCCCAGTGGTGGCGGTGGTGTCGAGCCAGTTGTTGATGCTGTCGGCGCCGGAGGCGGCGGGGCCGGTGGCGCTGAGCGTGCCGGTAGCGCCCTGCCAGCACCGGCAGCGAAAGTCCCAGCGCAGCCCGCCGCGGGGTCCAAGGTAAAAGGTGGCGTTTTGCAGCTCAGGCGCAGGCCAACTGGACAGGGTTTCGTAGGAGGCGCCGGGGCGTGTCTGCAGTTTGACCTTGGGTTCGGTGTCGATGCCGTTGGGAATGCCTTTGAGCCAGCGGTCAAACCAGCGGCCTGTTTCGTCGTAAATCGCGTTCGGCGTGCCCAGGATGGCGCCCGGCAGTTCGGTGGAGGCGTGGATGCCCGGTTGCAGCATCAGCTTCTTGGGGCCGGTCAGCCGCTCGAACAGCGCCATGCTGGAGTTGGGCGTGAACATCTCGTCGCGCCAGTTCTTGGTGATCATGACCGGCGCCTGGCGGGCGTTGATCGCATCCACCACGGACTGGGTCGAGGGAGAGCGCGGTGCGGCCCAGGCCTTGGTCACCTCGATGTCGGCAGGTGTCGAATCCGGGTTCAGGATGCGCCGGGCCATCTGGGCGATTTCCGGGTCCATGCGGGCGGTGGCGTAGCCCGAGGCCAGCAGGAACGCCGCCCAGGTCTGGTTGGGCACCTGGTTGCCGTAGAGTTGATCGACCAGATCGCCCCAGCCAGACATGGCCACGGCGGTCTTGATGCGGGCGTCGTTGGCCAGCGACAGCAGCGACAAGCCTGCGCCGTAGGAAATGCCTGTCACGCCCACCCGCGCCGGATCGGCGGGCGTCTGCGCGAGCAGCCAATCGATGGCCGATGACACGTCGCTCACGTCCTGGGGCGACGCGACGCGGACCACACCACCGGAGTTCAAGAACCCGCGCGAGGTGTAGGCCAGGGCCACATACCCCTGCTTGGCCAGCTTGTGCTGTGCGCCCAGGTACTCAAAAAACTCGGCCGAAGCCCAGCTCGTGATGAACACCACCGCCGGAAACTTCTGCCCCTGGGCCGCGCCCGCGGGCAGGAACACGTTGGCGGCCAGCTCCACGCCGTCGCTGCCTCGCACCTTGAACTGGTTGACAAAACAGGTGCCGTCTTTGGGCGAAATCACGCCGGGCATGAGCGTGGGCGTGGTGTAGACCGCCGCCTCGGCCAGTGTGGCGGGGCGGCAGTTGATTTGGGCCTGGGCGGTGGCCAGGGACAGGCCCAGCCAGGTGCCGACCAGCCAGGTGCGCAACGAATGTCTCATGGACTACTCCTCAAAAAAAGAACGACCGTGCTTTTGTAGTACCTATTGTTGATGCTGGTCGTTCGAAAAGGCATTGGTGTTTTCCAGAGGTACCGTCGCGTACCATTTCGCTCCGGAAGCCTTTGTGTGTCGTGCACCGGATCGCGCGTCCCTTGACGGCAGCGCACAATCGCCGCCATTCCAAACCATTGCAGGAGCTTGTATGGGCCTATTGAGCTGGACCGAAAAACCCGCTTCCACCCTCGCCGATGGCGGCGTCATCGGACCCGATGAACGCCTGCCCTGGCCACAGACCGGCGTGATGGGTGTGCAGCACCTGATCGCCATGTTCGGCGCGACGGTGCTCGCCCCCATCCTGATGGGTTTCGACCCCAACGTCGCCATCCTCATGAGCGGCATCGGCACGCTGATTTTCTTTGTCATGACCGGTGGCAAGGTGCCCAGCTACCTCGGATCGAGCTTTGCTTTCATCGGCGTGGTGATCGCGGCCAGCGGCTACGCCGGTCCCGGACCCAACGCCAACATCGGCGTGGCGCTGGGCGGCATCGTGGCCTGCGGTCTGCTGTACTTCATCATCGGCGTCATCGTGCAAGCCATCGGCACCGGCTGGATCGAGCGCTTCATGCCGCCGGTGGTCACCGGCTCGG
>DAIOEI010000108.1:0-7214 GCA_036746335.1 Hydrogenophaga sp.
CAAAAGCCGCATAAATGAAATCGGTCGTTCGCTCGGGAATGAACTCCAGATGGGTTTGGGTGCCCTGCATGAAACCTTTGCCCCAGACACCGCCAGAGCCAATGGCGATCATCCCCTGAATGATGTGAAAACCACGACCCAGGGGATCCTTGAAGGGATCGAGCAAGGTGCAGACACGCTGGCGCTGGTACTCGTGAAGCACCTGCCAGTCCACGCCTGGGGCGCACCACTGGGGCTCCATGATGATCAGGGTGATGATGCCTGCCGCACCCAGCACCAAGGGTGGCAGAACCAGCGCCCAGCTCAGGCCCGCGAAAAACAGCACCGCCAGCCCAGAAGCCACCACCAGCAAGGTGGTACCCAGATCGGGCTGCTTGAGGATCAGGATCGCCGGCACCGCCAACAACACCACCGCAACCACGAAGTCCAGCGTCTTGAGCTGACCTTCCCGCCGCTGGAACCACCAGGCGAGCATCAAAGGCATGGCCACTTTCATCAACTCGCTGGGCTGGATCACCACCCCAATGTTCAGCCAGCGCTGTGAGCCTTTGCGTTCGATGCCAAAAAACTCGACCCCCAACAACAACACCACACCCAGGACGTACAGCGGAATGGCCAGGGCCATCAGGCGCTGGGGCGGGACCTGCGCCACCACAAACAGCACGCCAGCGGCGAGCAACATGTTGCGCGCATGGCTGGTAAAGCGGGAACCGTGATCGAAACCGACCGAATACATGGTCAGCAAGCCAGCGCCGGCCAGCAACAAGATGGCCACCGCCAGCAGCAGGTCAAAGCCCTGGAAAACCGGGGCAATACGCTGCAGCAAGGAGGGTTTGTCGAACACGGAGGCCATGCCGCCATTATCCTTGTCGGCCGCCCCCCAGAACGCCCTGCGCCCGCCGGGCAAAACCAAAAACCGCTTCTGATGTCCAGCCCAACGCCTCGGTTGCTACCCAAGACCACCCATGTGCTGTACCTGCACGGTTTCCGTTCGTCACCGCAGTCGACCAAGGCCTGTCTGGTGGGCCAGCGGGTGCAGCAGCAACACCCCCAGGTGCAGTGGACGTGTCCGCAACTTCCACCATCACCCGCTGAGGCGGCCCGCCTGATGCAATCACTGACCCACCAGTGGCCGACTACCACCGCCGTGGTGATCGGGTCCTCACTGGGCGGCTTCTATGCGCGCTGGCTGGCTTTGAGACGGGGCTTGCGCGCGGTGCTGCTCAACCCGGCTCCACACCCGGCGCGTGACCTGGCCCGCCACATCGGCGAACAAAGCGCCTGGCATGACCCGACCGAACGCTTTTTTTTCCAACCCCACTTCATCGATGAGCTCGGGAAGTTGGAGGTTGAAATGGAGCAATTGCGGCAACAGTCACCCACCACACCAGACACGCTCATGGCCCTGATCGCCAAGGGTGACGAAATACTGGACTGGCGAGAAATGCAGGCTTTCTGCTTGGGTGGGCAAGTGCATGTGTTGCCCGGTGGGGACCATGCCATCAGCGACTTCGAGCAACACCTGGATCGGGTCTTCGGTTTTCTGGATCTTGACTGACGGCTGGGTTGCTGGCCCTTGGCAGGGGCATGAACGGCCCCCATGGGACAATCCCCGCCTATGCATATCCTGTTCGACGAAGCCGGCAAATTGATGACCGGGCGCCTTTTGTCCGAAGCCGAAAGCTCGCTGCAAGTAGAGCTGGATTCGGGCAAGCGCGTGAAGGTCAAAAACACCCATGTCTTGCTGCGCTTTGAAAAGCCCAGTCCGGCCCAGCTCATGCCTGCTGCTGCCACACTGGCCAGCGCCATGGAACTGGAGCTGGCTTACGAGTTTGCGCCGGAAGACGAGTTCGGCTTTACCGACCTTGCGGCCGACTATTTCAGCACCCAGGCCACCACAGAGCAGCAAGTAGCTGCATTGATGTGCCTGCAAGGTGCGCCGCACTACTTCCGCCGAGCTGGCAAAGGCCGCTACAAAAAGGCCTCCCCGGAAATCGTCGCTCAGGCCCTGGCCGCGATCGAGAAAAAAAAGCAGACCCAAGCACAAATCGATGCCTGGTCGGCCGAACTGGTCGCAGGGCGCTGCCCCGACCCGGTGCGCCAACAACTCTACAAAATCCTTTTCAAACCGGACAAGAATGCGCCCGAATACAAAGCGGTTGTGGAGGCTGCTCGCAGCAGCCATCAGAATCCGCTGGCCCTGCTGGAAAAAGCCGGCGCCATCACCAGCGCCTACCAGTTCCACTGGCAACGCTTTTTGTTCGACCAGTTTCCCAAAGGTACCGGCTTCCCGGTGCTGCAGGCGCCGGTCATCGCCGACGAACTCCCAGTGTCAGCGGTGCAGGCGTTTTCCATCGACGACTCGCAAACCACCGAGATCGATGACGCGCTCTCGCTGCAGGGCCTGGGCAGTGGCACGGTCACGCTGGGCATCCACATTGCGGCACCCGGCCTGGCGATTCGGCCCGACGATGCCATCGATCAGGTCGCCCGCCAGCGCCTGTCCACTGTTTACATGCCGGGTCACAAAATCACCATGTTGCCTGATGCGGTGGTACAGACCTACACCCTGGAAGCTGGACGCAACTGCCCCGCCGTCTCGCTCTACGTCTGCTTTGACGAAGCGACGCTGGAGCAAAAGGGCAGCCGCACCACGCTGGAGCGTGTGCCGATCGCGCACAACCTGCGGCACGACCAACTGGACAGCGTGATCACCGAGGGCTGGCTCAACGGTGAAACCCCGGCGGCAGACGCGAGCGGCGCAATCGCTGCGCTGCAGCCTCAGCTGGCGTTCATCTTCCGTCTGGCCAAACACCTCAAGGCGCAGCGCGAAGTGGTGCGCGGCAAGCCCGAGACCTTCACCCGGCCCGACTACAGCTTCAAACTGGAGGGCGTGACCGGCAACGAGCCTGACGGCAGCGAGAAGGTAGTGATCGGCACCCGCTCACGCGGCGCTCCACTGGACCTGATGGTGGCCGAGGCCATGATCCTGGCCAACAGTAGCTGGGGGCAGTGGCTCGCGGCCTGTGGCGTGCCCGGCATCTACCGCAGCCAGGCCAGCCTGGCGCCCGGCGTGAAAGTGCGCATGGGCACCAAGGTCGCACCCCACGCGGGCATCGGCGTCAAGGCCTACGCCTGGAGCACCTCGCCCTTGCGCCGCTATGTGGATCTGGTCAACCAATGGCAGATCATCGCCTGCGCGCGCCATGGCGCCACTGCGGCCCTGGTGGCGCCTTTCAAGCCCAAAGACGCCAATCTGTTTGCCATCATCAGCGGCTTTGATGCGGCCTACACCGCCTACAACGGCTTCCAGAATGGCATGGAGCGCTTCTGGACACTCAAGCACCTGCAGCAAGCAGGCGTCACCGAACTCACCGCCACCCTCATCAAAGACAACTTGGTGCGCGCCGACACCCTGCCCTTGGTCTTGCCCGTGCTGGGCGCAGAGGGCTTGCCGCGCGGTGCGCATGTTCGCGTGCGTCTGGGCACGATGGACGAAATTGCGCTCGACATCTCGGGCACCGTGGTGGAGCGCCTGGACGGGCCCGTGCAAGAGCTGGACGATTCGGCCGACGGCGACGATGAAGACCTGGGCGCACCACTGACGCTGGCCATTGACCTGAACGAGAACGAGGGCAGCGCCCCAACCGAGAACAATCCAGCCTGAAGGTAGCAAGCCATGGCGCAAGGATAATGAGCGCGTGAAGGCAATCCTGCTCTTTTTCAAATCGTTGAGCACCCTGCAAGTGGCGCTGGCGCTCTCCGTGGCCCTGCACGGTGCGGTGCTGACCGTGCGTTTCGTGCATCCGGAGGGTTTCAACCGGGCCTTCAAAGACACGCCGCTGGAAGTCATCTTGGTCAACGCCCGCAGCGACGAGCGGCCGGACAAAGCCATGGCCATCGCCCAGGCCTCTTTGGCCGGTGGTGGCGGGGCTGAGAAGGGCCGCGCCACTTCGCCCTTGCCACCGCAATTGCAGGCCAAAGTGGGCGAAACGCCAGAAGAAGACGAGCAAATGATCGAGGCGCTCAAGCAGCGCCAGAACGAAATCCTGGCCACTGTCCGCCAACAGCTGGCGACGATGCCGCCCCCCGATCTGGAGGCGGTGCAACCCAACCCGGCGTCGGTGGAGCGCGAACGCAGGCGCCAGGCCTTGGTGAAGATTCTGGCCGAGATTGAGAAGCGGATCGCAGAGGAGAACGCCCGTCCTCGCAAGCGCTATGTGAGCCCGGCCACGCAGGAGGCGGTCTACGCGATCTATTACGACGAATTGCGCCGCAAGATCGAAGACCGCGGTACCCGTCAGTTTCCTGAAGCCGGAGGTCGCAAGCTGTATGGCGAGCTGCTGATGGTGATCACGGTGAACCACACCGGGCAGGTGCTGGCCACCGAAGTGGTGCAAAGCTCGGGCAATGGGGTGCTGGACCGGCGCGCTGAAGCCATTGTGCGCAGCCTGGATTTTGGCCGCTTTACCGATGCGATGCGCCGCCAGGCCGACCAGATCGTCGTGGTCTCACGTTTCCGGTTCACCCGTGAAGCGACGCTGCAAACCCAGGTGGCGACCCAGTAAGCCTGGTCCGACATGAAATCCTTGATGCACTGGCTGGTGTGGGTGGTATTGGCCGGGTTGGCCCTACAGGTGTTTTTTGTGCTGCGGATTGCGGTGATGCTGGCGGTAGATCCCCAGAGCACGGCCTTCATGCGTTCGGAGGCCTGGCGGCTGGCTCGCGCATCTGCGACCACCGATGCAAGCTGGCGCTGGTCGGCCCAATGGGTGGATGGCGACAAGATCAGCCCCCACCTCAAGCGGGCGGTCATGGCATCCGAAGATGCAGGCTTCGCCTCCCACGGCGGCGTAGACTGGGCCGCCCTTGAGGCAGCCCGGCAAACCAATGCCCAGCGTAGGGCGCGGACGGAGCAAAAAACCGAACAAATCATCCGCAAACTGGGCGACAAACCCGAGGCGGCCGAAGCGGCTTTGCGCAAGGTCCAACCGGCCAAAATCATTGGCGGCTCCACCATCACCCAGCAATTGGCCAAGAATCTGCTCTTGTCCGGAGAGCGCTCTTTGATGCGCAAGGGACAGGAGTTGTTGCTGGCGCTGGCCTTGGAAGCCACGCTGAGTAAGTCTCGAATTCTGGAGATTTACCTCAATAGTGTGGAATGGGGTGAGGGTATTTTTGGCGCCGAGGCAGCCGCTCAGCACTATTTCAAAAAGCCAGCCTCCAGACTCACGGCACGAGAAGCCGCGCGGCTGGCGGTGATGCTGCCCAGCCCCAAGTTTTTTGAGCACCGCCAAGGCTCTGCTTACCTCGCCCGACGCGCCGCCACGATCCATGCGCGCATGAGTGCGGTCAAGCTGCCTTGATCCGGATGGCAGCATGAGGTGGACGGCCCAACTTGCGAGTCTGTTGCTGCTGGGTTTCGTGCGCTTGCTCACCGGCACACAGGCGCGCTGGCAAGGTTGTCCCCCCAAGTCGGAGCAGCGCATTTACTTCGCCAACCACCAAAGCCACGCTGATCTGGTGCTGATCTGGGCTGCGTTGCCACAGGAACTGCGGGGCATCACCCGACCGATCGCCGCGCGCGATTATTGGGCCACTTCGGCTTTCAAACGCTGGGTCACCACCGAGGTGTTTCGCGCCGTTTATGTGGAACGCGAGCGCAAGGGCGATGAAGATCCGCTGCAACCGCTGGTGGACGCGCTCAGGCAGGGGGATTCGCTCATCTTGTTTCCCGAGGGTACTCGCGGCTTTGCCGACGACCCACAGCCCTTCAAGTCCGGCCTGTACAACCTGGCACAACGTTTCCCGGAGGTGGTGCTGGTACCCACCTGGCTTCACAATGTACAACGGGTGATGCCCAAAGGCGAGGTGATTCCGGTCCCGGTGCTTTGTTCGGTGACCTTTGGCGAGCCACTGCAACTGTCACCTGACGAAGATCGGTCAACTTTTTTGCATCGCGCACGGGCAGCCGTGATGGCCTTGCGGGAGCTTTAATGGGCAGCTTCCTGCGCAGCCTGAATCCGGATCAACAGGTAGGGCTGCTGTTCGTATGCCTGTTCGGTATGCTGAGTGTGGCCAGCGTGTTGACCCTTGTCTGGTCGCTGCGGGACAGACCAGGCAGCGCTGATTCGGGCCATCACCGAGCGGTGAGTTTGCGGGAAGTGCGCAGCCTCTTGCGCACCTCTTGGGTGATGGCTCTGGTATTTTGGGTAGCCTGGGCAGCAGGCCCCAGGATGGCCACCATGCTGTTTGCGCTGGTTTCCTTCCTGATATTGAGGGAGTTCATCAGCCTCTCACCGACACAACGCAGCGATCACCGCAGCCTGATTCTGGTGTTCTTTGTGGTCCTTCCAGTGCAGTATCTGCTGGTCTGGACGCAGCACTTCAACCTGTTCACCGTATTCATTCCGGTGTATGTTTTCCTGGCAGTGCCGGTGGTCAGTGCGCTGGGCAATGATCCCCAGCGTTTTCTGGAACGCAACGCCAAGTTGCAATGGGGCATCATGGTGTGTGTGTATGGACTCAGCCATGTACCAGCCTTGCTCTTGTTGAATTTTCCGCGCTTTGCTGGCCGTGAAGCTTTTCTCGTGTTTTTTCTTGTGCTGGTGGTGCAAACCTGCATGCTGGTCCAGCACCTGATGGCCCGCCGCACCGGCCGCCTGGCGGCACCCGCTATCAGCGGCAGTTTTCAGTGGCGCAGTTGGGCCTGGGGTCTGCTCGTTGGCGGGTTGCTGGGCGCTGCGCTGGCCGGTTTCACGCCTTTCAAGCCCCTGCAGGCATTGGCCATGGCTGTTCTGGCCTGCGCCGCCGGCTCGCTGGGCCATCTGGTGATGAAGGCCATCAAGCGCGACCGGGGTGTGACGCACTGGGGACTGGCGGGACGGTCGGTCACCGGCGCCAGCGGGTTGTTGGACCGGGTGGACGCGCTGTGTTTTGCGGCACCGGTGTTTTTCCATTCTGTCCGCTGGACCTTCGACGTTTGAGCCCCATGCGCATACTTGGTATCGATCCTGGCTTGCAATGCACCGGCTTTGGTGTGGTGGACACCGAGGGAGCACAGTTGCATTACGTGGCCAGCGGCACGATCCAGACCCGGCCGGATCAAGGCGCTTTGCTGCCTGAGCGCCTCAAGACACTGTTTGACGGCATCAGCGAGGTGGTGTCCCGTTACCAGCCGGTGGTCTCGGTGTGTGAAATCGTGTTTGTGAACG
>DAIOEI010000109.1:0-7178 GCA_036746335.1 Hydrogenophaga sp.
CAGCTCGCTGCGCATCGGACTGGGCTGGCCAGCGCCTGAGGTGGAACGCCCGGCGATCGCATAGTGGCGGCGAATCACGTCCTCCAGAGTGGCGATGGACCCGTCGTGCATGTAGGGCGCGGTCACCGCGACATTGCGCAGGCTGGGGGTGCGAAAGCGGCCCCGGTCGCTGTCTTCACCCGTGAACTCCATGATGCCGGGGTTGTCAGCGGGATAGCCACCACGCCCGTCCACGTTGTAGAGCCCGGTGTTGTGAAACCCCCGCTCCGCCAGCGGCAACCGCAGGTGCTGGATGTTGTCGGTGAAATTGAAACCGCCGTGGCAGTGGTAACACTCCATCTTTTCGCCGAAAAACAGCGCCTCACCGCGTCGGGCCGATGGGCTGAGGGCGTTGGTGTCGCCCGCATACTGGTGGCGGTCGTAAGGACTGTCAAAAGACAGCAGGCTGCGCTGAAAAGCCGCCAACGCCTTGGTCAGGGTAGAGAGCGAATACAGCGCTGCGTCGCCCTGCCTGGCTTCTTCGGGAAAAGCGCGAGCGAACAGCCGCCGGTAGGTGGCGTCGGCTTGCAGGCGCTGGAACAGCTCGGCCTCGCGCCCAGCCATGCCCATCTCCACCGGGTGTTCACCAAAGATCGGGATCAGCGCCTGCACTTCCAGCGACGTGAGCTGGGGATTGGCCCAGGTCAGCGTCGGCAGGTAAGCCACATTGGCCAGGCCCATCGCGCTGCGCGCGCCGTGTTCACCGGTCACGCCGGCCGACAAGGCCTTGCCGTCGGTGAAGGCCTTGTCTTGGTGGTGGCAACTGGCGCAGGACTGGCTGCCGTCGGCCGACAGGCGGGTGTCGTAGAACAGGTGCCGCCCCAGCTCGACCTTGGCCGCGGTCATCGGGTTGTCGGCGGGCACCACCGGCGGCGGCACCCAGGCGGGCAAGGTCCAACGGTAACCGTCGGCCTCGCTGCCCGAGAGCAACAACCAGGCCAAGGCCACACCGACCCCACGAAGCATCCAGCGCCAGCGATGCAGCATGGCCTACCTCAGCGCACACCAAAAAGCTGCTGCGCACCGGGTGCTGCCTGGCCGTCGTAGGCCAGGCCCAGCGCGCCCATCACTGGCGGGCAGTCGGCATCGCCCGGGAAGCTCATGCAGCCGGGCGAGGTCTTGGGCGCGTTCACGTCCACGTTGGCGCCCTTCAGAACACGGCCCATGTCGGCCACGATGGTGCCCTTGTCCACATCAAAGTTTCGAAATTCGACGGTGACGCGGTTGGGGTTCTGGCAGGCGCTGGGCGCGCTGGTGCGGCTGGTGGCGGCGCACACCGTGCTGCCCAGGTGCACCGAGTAGCGCGTGACGGGGCCCTGCGCGCTGGCGGCGGCCGGCGTTTCGGGCGTGATGCCGCTGGAGGTGGTGTCGAATTTCAGAAACTTGTAGCCGCCCTGCCAGTTCCAGAACATGGCGGTGCTGTTGAGCGGCGCGGGTGAGACGGTGGGGTCGCCATGGTTGCGTTCAAACGGGATGCCCAGCGTGAAGCGCACACCGGTGTAGCGCCCGGCGGGCACCTGGCCCCGCACGCTGGTGTTCATGGCGGGCGTGCCGTTGCGGCACGGCCCGCTGGCGTCTTCAAAGTCAAGCAGCGCGATGTTCTCCAGCTGCCAGACGCCATCCTGATCCAGTTTCACCGGCACAGCACGGCCGTCGGCGGTGAGCAGTTGCACTTCGCTCACGTAGTAGCGGAAGTCGGCCGGTGTGATGGTGGAAAGGGTGGTGCCAATGGCGGGGTATTGCCGACCACAGGCGAAGGCTTGGCCGTTGACCTCGGCGGCGAAGTTCAGTTGGATCGCTTGCTGTCCGGTGGTTCCAGTCGGCATGTGGGTGGTGCAGGCGGTCAACAGGCCTGCGGCAGACATAACTATCAGGGTGCTTTTCATGGATCACTCCTTACAGGGGGAAAAACGCTTCGTAGCTCTCAGGGTTGCGTCAATACGGCACGCAAAGGGTTGGGCTGCACCGGTATCGTGACCGTCACTTCGCCAGTCGTTGGGTCAACGACACTCACGGTATTGCCCTTGCCATTCGGAAAAACAAAGAGACTGCGGTCGGGTAACCAGCCGTGGTCGCGGTGTCCAACCTGCTCGCCGATGGCCACCGATGACAGTTGAACGGCTTTGCCGTCTTCCAAACGCATGCGCGCCACAAACTTCGCTGGCTCCGCATCGTTGCCCATGGTCGACAAAGGCAAAAGGAGGGTTTTTTGGTCTGGTGCAAGCGACGCATAGCCCAATCGCGCGCCCTTGCTCCCCTGAGCACAATCGGGCTGCATCCTGACGGGGATTTGTTGCAGTTGATCGCCAGTCGCACTGACCCAGGCCAATTGACCAACCTGGCAAGCGGCGCCTGCACCGCCCTCACGGGGAGCAAACTGGGTCATCACCACCGAACCGTCCGGCAATGCCACACCGCTGGCACCCCCGCTACCCTGGGTGTCCAGAACACGGACCGTCCCGTCCGACTTGATCACGGCCATCTGCCCAGTACCGTTGAAGTTGTGCACATGGAACCGCTGCGAAGCCGCTGCGCCATGAGGACGCAATGCGCGCCCTTGTTTTCCTGCCGCGTCACAGCGCTTTTCAGGGCCATCGCCGGTGTACCCAAGTTGGGTCGCACCGATGGCATGAGTCACACGCGGCTGTTCCGGTTGACTGACATCCAACACGTTCAACACCTGATCGCAATCGTTGATGTTGCTCACACTGACCCAGTCCTGCCCGGGAAAATGCGCCAGCTTGTGGTGCCCAGCGCCCACACGCACCTCACCTGCAAAAGCCAGACCGGGCGCATGCGGCAAAACCTCAAAAAAAGCAACCGTGGAGTCCTTGTCGCGGTTTTCGCCGTCATGCGCCACCGCATACAGCGTGTGCTTCGCCGTCTTGAAGAGGTAACCGTGGTGTGGATTGACGCCACCCATGCGAGATGACGCCAACCGTGCCACTTCCTTGTGGGTTCTGGCATCAAACAGCACCAATTCACTTTTAGCCCGGTGATTGAGTACCACATGCTGATTGGGCAACACGGTCAGGTCGGACAACCGACCTGACACTTCAAATTCGGCCAATTCCTTGCCGGATTTAAGATCGAAAGCGGCCACCAGATCTTGCGCAGATGAGGTCCAGACGGTTTGAGCACTGGCGCTGAAAGCCAGCAGAACTAGCGACAGCATCCATGCGAATACACAAGAACGAGATTTCATTAAGAACTCCTTTGAAAAGAAAATGTTAGTGATGTTTGTCGTGACGGGTCGATGCGTTTTTCCGAGGCGTCTGCACCCAGACCTTCACCTCGTGGGTGCCGGCTTTTTCGAAATTCAGGGTGAGCGGGAAGCGGTCGCCGTCCTTGAGCGGGGCCTTGAGGTCCAGCAGCATCAGGTGGTATCCATTGGGTTGGCTGTGCTTGAAGTCCACCGTGGCACCGGCCGGGATTTCCAGCGCGGGCACAGCGCGCATCTGCATCACGTCACCTTGCATCTGCATGCGGTGGATCTCGACCGAGGCCGCAACCGGCGTGCTGGCCGACAAAAGCTTGTCGTCAGCCCTGCCGGTGTTGCGAATGCCACGGAAATACACTGCGCCCGTCGTCAGACCCGGGCGGCTGGGCGTTGCATACGGGTGGTCGATGCGCAGCGCCCCGGCTTTGAAGTCATGGGCCAACGCACCGGTGGCATGCAGACCCGCCATCAGCCCTGCGATCACCACCCATCGTGCTCTGTTCACACTGTGCGTGCTTCGGTTCATGTCAGGTCCTCGCTGGCTGCAACGTCGAGGTTCGCCACCCTACTCATGCCGCCACCCCCATCGGCGAAGCATTCAGCGCCCAGCCCACCGCGCTGCGCACCGGGGTAACCGCTGGGTGGGCGGAGAACCGTGGTGGCGACTTTTTGCGCCGGGGCGGCAGCAATTGGGCCAGCGCACGGCACACGGTTTCGGTCTTGGCATCGATCACCAGCGCGATCTCCCGCAGCGCGGGCAAAGCTTGTCGGATGGCATCGGCGTCACCGGGCTGCGCGCGGTCCAGCGCAGGCAGTTCCAGGCCCATCAGGTGAAGCAGGTGCGCCAGACGCTGCACCACGCTGCCCGTGCGCAATTGCGTCATGTCCTGGCTGCGCCGCAGGTGCTGCAGCAGCGCCTGTTGCATCCAGGCGGCTGGCGCCTCAGCACCGTCTGCCGAGCGCAACGGCTCCAGACGGACGCGGGTCAAGGCGCTGGCGCTGAACTGGTAGGCCTGACCACACAGCGCCTCGACACCGATCAGGTCGCCGGGCAGGGCCAGTTGCACCGGCTGGCGCAGCGGGCCACATGCGCGATCCAGGCGAACAATGCCCTGAACCACCCGCCACACCGGGCCGCGCTCGCCCGCCAGAAACACCGATTGCGCAGCGGCACACGCCAACTCAGAGGAATCCAAAGAAAGAGACATCACACACTCCTGAGCGGATCGGCAAGGGCGCCGATCCGGAAGAACCTGCGACCGCGATCACCGCGGCCACGCGAAAGGTTCAACCCAGCAGCGGTGGACCCCGCGCGCCCGGGCTTGGGGCACTCAGGGCATAGGTCACCTGCGCCCGGTACACGGGCGGCGCCCAGCGCCCTGGGTCTCCGGGCACCACGGGCCACACCGGCAGCAGCGGTGCGAAGCGGTCGGCGGCCAGGGCACAGTGACCACAATGGTCCAGCGCATGCAACGGGTCCACAGGCACCAGGGGTTCCCCGTCGGCCGCCAGTTGCACCCACTGCACGCCCTCGGCGCTGCACACCTCCACCCAGTCGCCCGCCCCACGCGTACCCGCCAGCGCCCGCGAGATCGAGGGCGCCAGCAACGCGAGCAGCATCGCGACCAGCAAGCCGCGCGCAAGGCTGCGCATGAGGGATTGGGACATGGTTTGCTCGGAAAGATCGCAGGCGCGGGAGCGCGAGTGAGTGGCCACCGGTGTTCTGCGGGTTGACTTGCTGCGTGGCAGGCGCCTACGGTTTCCGGTGGAGCATCACCCAGCCCTTGGCTCAGTGTTTGTGGGCGCCGTGGCCGTGTTTCATGGGCGCGTTACCCCCGCCGAGCGCGGTCACCGGCGCGGTGATGGCCTGGGTGAAGCGCTTCTGGGTGGCGTCTTCAAACACCAGCGTGATGGGCACACTCTCGCCGCCTTTGAGGGGTTGCTTGAGGTCCATCAGCATCACGTGGTACCCCCCGGGCTTGAGCTCCACGGTGCGGCCGGCCGCCAGGTCGAGGCCCGGAATCTGGCGCATCTTCATGATGTCGTTCTCCATGGCCATTTCGTGGATTTCAACCACGCCAGCGACTGGCGACTCGGCCGCCACCAGGCGCGCATTGGCGGCGGGCGTCAGGCGCATGAAGGCACCCGTGGCCTTCTGGGTGGCCACGGTGCCGCGCACCCAGGCGTCCTCCACCTTGACGGTGGTCTGCGCCCAGGCGGTTGCGGTGATGGCCAGCAGGCCGGTGATGATCAGTTTTTTCATGAAAGCTCCAGAGGTTGAGAAAAGGTGAGTGCGGGAGGTGCAGGTTCAGGCAGCGCCCTCGGCCAGCAAGGCACGGATATCGGCGGCGTACTCGTCAGCGGTCTGTTCGTGCCGCAACGCCACCCGGATGCGGCCCTGACGGTCAAACAGGTAGCTCAAGGCCGTGTGGTCCATGGTGTAGCTGCTGCCGGTGGGCACCTTCTTGTAATACACGCGGAATTCCTTGGCGGCCTGGGCGATCTGGTCAGCGCTACCGGTCAGCGCGAGGAAAGAGGGGTCAAACGCGCCCATGTACTCGCGCAGCATGTCTGGCGTATCCCGCTCGTGGTCTACGGTGACAAAGATCACTTGCACATCGGCGGCCTGTGGTCCCAGTTGTTGCATCACCTCTGCAGCGCGGGTCAACGCAGTGGGGCAGACGTCGGGGCATTGCACAAAACCGAAGTACAGCATCACGACCCGACCCGTGAAGTCGGTCAGGCGCCGCACTTGCCCATTGAAGTCGATGAGCTCGAAACCTTGGGCATAGGCAGCGCCCGTGAGGTCGATGCCCTTGAACGAAGGGGAATTGCCACCGCCTGCGGGGGCGAGTTGATCGCAAGCGCTCAGCAACGTTGCGCCGCCGACGGCCAACCAGGCGACCGCCTGGCGACGACCACGCCACAAAGGCCCAGGCAGGGGCGCTTTAAGGGAAGCAGGAGAATGAGCATGGAGAGGCATGTGGCCTCCTGAAACGGGGTGAGACACAACAAACCCCCAAAAGGGTCCGTCACAGCTGGTGGTTTCAGGCGGCCAAAGGCGGGGCGCGCGACTGGGCGGTGACCCAGACTTTGTCTTGCAAGGGTGCGCGGTACAACGCGGCAGGCATGAGATCAGAGCCGCTGAGCGGCTCCAGCGATGCCTGATGCACGGGCGGCGCGCTGGCACCACCGTGCAAGGTACACCAAGGGCAATGGCTGGCGACGCTGGCGGGTGAGCTGCCTTCTGGGGGCACCTGGCTGACCTCTCCCGTGTCGGCCTTGACCCAGACCATGCCACTCACGCCGCAGATTTCAAGCCAGTCGGCCCGGTCGCTGCCCAGCACCATGGCATGCGTCACCGTAGGCGCCAGCGCGCCCAACAGCACGGCCAGCAGGGCCAGCCAGGCGGTAAAGCGGCGGTGAAGGCGCGAAAACGACATGTGCCAAAGTTTATCAGCACGCACCGTGAGGCTCAAACGGTGGCCCGAGGCACGTTGGTGTCGACCGACGCTGACGCGGGTGTGTTGCAGTCGCGACGGCAAGGCACCGGACCACCGACCACAATGACGGCATTCCCAATGACAGGAGATTCATCCATGCTCACTCTCTGCGGCTTTGCGGCCAGCAACTACTACAACAAGGTCAAGATCGCCTTGCTGGAGAAAGGCCTGCCTTTTCAGGAAGAGCTGGTCTGGGTCGGCGAGACCGATCTGGCTGCCAGCCCCCTGGGCAAGGTGCCCTACCTCAAGACCGATGACGGTGCGCTCAGCGAGTCCACCGTCATCCTGGAATACCTGGAAGCCCGGTACCCGCAGCACCCGCTGCTGCCGAGCGACCCGTTCGCCGCGGCCAAGGTGCGCGAGCTGTTGCGCTACCTTGAGCTGCATCTGGAGCTGGTGGCACGCAACCTCTACCC
>DAIOEI010000110.1:0-7128 GCA_036746335.1 Hydrogenophaga sp.
CGGCGCTGCTCTTCCTGGCGCGGGTGCCGGTGCGGATCACCTCGCCGCTGGCGGTGACCACTTCCAAAGCCAGCACGTTCTCGCGCATGGTGCCGTAGCGCACGGCGTTGGTGCCGCTGGCGCGGGTGGCGGTCATGCCGCCGATGGAGGCGTCCGCGCCCGGGTCGATGGGGAAGAACAGGCCTTCGCTTTTCACCGCGTTGTTCACGCTCATGCGCGTCACGCCGGGCTGCACCGTCACCGTCAGGTCTTCGGCGTTGATGGACAGCACCCGGTCCATGCGGCTCACGTCGATGCTGATGCCGCCTTGCACGGCGAGCAAATGGCCTTCGAGCGAAGAACCCACGCCGAACGGGATCACCGGCACCTTATGCTGCGCGGCCAGTTTGACCGCATCGGCCACGTCTTGTGTGCTCTGGGCAAACACCACCGCCGTGGGCGGCGGCACGCTGAAGATGGACTCGTCGCGCCCATGGTGTTCGCGCACCGCCAGGGCGGTGGAACACTGCGCGCCAAAACGCTGTTGCAGCGCCTCGATCAGCGCGGCGGGCACCTCGCGCAAATGCAGCTCGGGCGCAAGATGGTGGTGTTCGGTAGGGGCATTCATGGGTCGTCTCCTGTGCCAAGTTTGTTCAGGCACTGATAATCCGGCAGATTAACGGCTTTGTGCCGCATTCACAACGCATTACGGAAGACATCCCTCATGGGCAACCGCCTCACTCAGATCGCAACCCGCACCGGCGACGCTGGTACCACTGGCCTCGGTGACAACAGCCGTGTCTCCAAGAACAGCCTGCGTGTGCACGCGATGGGCGAGGTGGACGAACTCAACTCCCACATCGGCCTGTTGCTGTGCGAAGAGATGGCGGCCGACGTGCGCTCGCTGTTGGTGGAAATCCAGCACCAACTGTTCAACCTGGGGGGTGAGCTGTCCATCCCCGGCTTCGAACTGCTCAAGCCCGAGGCGGTGCTGGCGCTGGACGAAGCGCTCGCCACCTACAACGAACAGCTGCCGCGCCTGCAGGAGTTCATTCTCCCGGCGGGTAACCGGGCCGCCGCCCAGGCCCACGTGTGCCGTACCGTGGCCCGCCGCGCCGAGCGCGCCGTGGTGGCCCTGGGCAATGAGGAAGCCATCAAAGAGACGCCGCGCCAATACCTGAACCGGCTGTCCGACCTGATGTTTGTCTTGGCGCGGGTTCTCAACCGCATGAACGGGGGCGATGATGTGTACTGGAAGAGCGAGCGCATGAGCCAGGGTGACGCCGCTGCATGAGCCAGATCCGTGCGAGCCTGCGCCGCTGGGTCAAGCGGCCCCGGGCAATGGCCTCGGCGGCTGTTGCGCTTGCCGGTGGCCTGTGGCTGCTGGGCACGCCCTGGCCAGCGCAGGCGCAAGCAAACAGCGCTCAAGTGACGCTGGTCTGCGAAGCGGCCTACATGCCGACCCGCAGCGTGTGGAGGCGCACCGTGGTGATCGAATACAACGACCAACGGGTGCTGCGGGTGCGCATTGATGGCGTAGAAGTGCTCACCTTTGCGGTGGACGGCACGCTGATCATGACCAGCCTGGACAACGAACGCATCCAGATCGACACCGCCACCCAGACCTGGAGCAGCGACTTCCGCGGCCTGGCCAATTCGCGCGGCCACTGCGAGCGGGCCCGCTGAACCGCGCTCAACCAAGCGCATGCGGGTCTGCAACCCACCCGGCTGCGCCGCACCCGCTCAGGACAATCCGAGCCGCCGCCGCAAATCGGGTATGGCCGCCCGGCCCGCCAGGTACCCGGCCTCGATCAGTTCCCGGCGCACGCTGAAATCCGAACTGTCGAACGACGCGGTCTGCGGCCGGATGAGCACGTTGGCGGTCTGGCCTTCCAGCTGGGCCAGCGAGCGCCCCATGATCTCGAAGGATTGCAGAATGATCTCGTAGAGGCCGGAGCGGGTCTTGTTGCTCGGCGGCCCGCCCACATCGACCGCGATCACGGTGTCGGCCCCCATCTGGCGCGCGACCGCCACCGGCACCGGGCTGGTCAGGCCGCCATCGACCAGTTCGCGGCCTTCAAACAGGCTGGGCACGAACACACCTGGAATGGAACAGGAAGCGACCACTGCGGCCCCCGTGTCACCGCGCCGGATGGCCACTTTTTCGCCCGTGGCCAGATCGGTGGCCACCGCCGCAAAACGCAAGGGCAGACGCTCGATGGGCCGGTTGTCCAGAAAGCCATTGACCAGACGCCGCAGGGCTGCACCACCGATCATGCCGCGCTTGTTGCCGGAAGACAGGTCCGCCACGTCAATATCGCGCACCTTCAGGGCCACTTCCTGCATCTTCCAGGGTGTGAACCCGGCGGCATAAAACGCGCCCACCAGTGAGCCCGCACTGGTGCCCGCCACCACCTGGATAGGGATCTTGGCTTCGTCCAGCGCCTGCAGCACGCCAATATGGGCAAAACCCCGCGCCGAGCCACCGCCCAGCGCAATGCCCACCACCCGGCCGCCCGCAGGGGCGGGTGAGCGGGGCCGTGCGCTGGCCTGCGCCAGCGCCTCACCCGCCGCGGCCACTGTGCCCAGGGCCAGCATGTCGCGCCGTCTCATGCCTCAGCGCTCCACCGGCTTGACCAGACCCTGGTCGATCAAGGCCTTGAGCTGGTCCCAGGCCGAGGCAAAAGCGCCCGGTGGTTCGTCTTTGGTCAGGTTCTCCACTTTTTCTTCCAGCAGCACCAGCTCGACGCGGCGGTTCAGGCGGCGGCCATCGGGCGTCGCGTTGGAGGCCACCGGGCGGCGCGAGGAAAAACCCGCCGTCTGGATGCGGGCCGACGGCACGCCCCGCTCGGTCAGCGCCTTGGCCACGGCAGCGGAACGCTCTTCGGACAGGCGCTGGTTTACCGCGTCGTTGCCGGTGTTGTCGGCGTGGCCTTCGAGCACGATGGCCTTGTCGCTGCGCTGGGTGACCAGGTGCGCGACACGGTCCAGGTAAGGACCCGACTCGGCCGCGTTGAGCGAGCTTTTGCCGGTCTCAAACAAGGCTGTTGCGGGCAGAAAGATCTCAACACCGCGCTCGGCCTGCTGGATGGGCAGCACCGGACCGGTGTAGACCACGGGCGCGGGAGGTGGGGGAGGCGGGGGGGGAGGCGTCTGGCAACCAGCCAGCACCGCGATCAGGGCGGCGGCAGCGCTGGCATGCAGGGTAGAAGTCAATGTCATGGGTGTTTCCGTTCAGGGCGAGCACACCGCTGGCGCGCAGCGGTGTCAATTGCAAGACCTCGCAGCTTAACGGCGAACGAGGCAGCCTGGTGCTGGCCGGGGCAAGCGAATACACCTGGGCACGGGATCACGTGTTTGAGTTCCGGCGCTGTCGCAGCCAGACAACCGCCATGCTCAACCTGCCACATGCAGCCGCGAAGTATCGGGCGGGCTTCCGTGCTGCAAGCGGATGCGCAGCGACAGGTCGGTGCGGGAGTCGGCGTTGTCCACCGCCTGTTCGGCCGTCAGTTCGCCGCGCACGAACAGGTCGTAGAGCGACTGGTCAAAGGTGCACATGCCCAACTCGTTGCTCTTGGCCATGGCGTCCTTGATGTCATCTACCTGGCCCTTCTGGATCAGGTCGGCGATGTAGGGCGAGAGCAGCATCACCTCGACCGCCGGCACCAGCTTGTCGGCCGCGCCCCGCACCAGCCGTTGGCCGACCACCCCCTTGAGGTTGAGCGAAAGGTCCATCAGCACTTTGCGATGTGCGCTTTCAGGAAAGAAATTGAGGATGCGCTGGATCGCCTGGTTGGCGTTGTTCGAATGCAGTGTGGACACACACAGGTGGCCGGTTTCGGCATAGGCCAAGGCGTGCTGCATGGTCTCGCGGTCGCGGATCTCGCCGATCATGATGACGTCTGGCGCCTCCCGCATGGCGTGGCGCAGGGCTTCGTCAAAGCTCTGTGTGTCCAGCCCGACCTCGCGCTGGTCCACGATGGACTGGCCGTGGCTGTGCTCGAACTCCATCGGGTCTTCCACGGTGAGAATGTGGCCGCTGAAATTCTGGTTGCGGTGGTGCAGCATGGCGGCCAGCGTGGTGGATTTGCCAGAACCCGCCGCACCCACGACCAGTACCAGCCCGCGCTTGAGCTGTGCCAGCTTCTTGATCACCGGGGGCAGCTTCAGCGCATCCAGCGTAGGAATTTGCGCATTAATGTGGCGAACCACCACCGCCACATCACCGCGCTGCCGATACACATTGACCCGAAAACGCCCCAGGCTGGGCAAGGCAATGGCCAGATCGCACTCCATCGTCGCCTCGAAGCTGCGGATCTGCGTTTCGCGCATGACCGAGTAGGCCAGGCGCTGGATCGACATCGGGTCCAGCGGCGGCTCGGCCAAACGCCGCACCACGCCCTGCACCTTCAAAGCCGCCGCACTGCCGCTGGAGAGAAACAGGTCGGATGCGCCGTGAGCCACCATCAGTTGCAGGTAGTGGCTGAGGTCGTCTCGGTTGCGCTGGTTCAAAAGGGGATCGGTGGTCATGGCTTCCTATCCGTTGATCACCGTATCGGCGCTCAACGGGCTATCTTGAACCGCGGCGCTCCTGCGCGGAGGCCGACGGATTGACTCCGAACATCCGTTGGAACTCGCGGCTGAACTGGCTGGTGCTGGTGTAGCCCACTTGTTCGGCCACCTGGTTGACGCGCAGCCCGCCCTGAGCAACAACTGGCGCGCGCGGTTCAGGCGCAGGCCAGGGCAGAAGAGGGCAAAGAACACGCAGTCGTCGGTGGGGTTGATCCCGCTGGGGTCGTCAGATGCGGGAAAATCTTCATTAGGCAGAAAAGCTGCAGGACCTACCGTTGCCATGTAGGCCCCCCCTTGCGGGATTGCCCGCGTCTCTGCTTTATCGTGCAACGGTTTCGTCCCACCCCTCGCTCAAGCAAGGCGACGCCTACAGGCCATTGAAGTCGCAGCCCTGGATCCCGCCCATCCAAATTACCCTGGAACAAGATTCAATGCCGAACACAACCCCATTTTTCATTGCCGCAGTATTGATTGTGCTCCTGGTTTTCTTGTGGAAGCGCTTTGGCGTTGGCTCTGGTCGGTCCTTCGGCAACAGAATCGCCAAGCACAATGGTTTGCGAAGAAACACGTTCTGGTATCTGATTAGAAATGGCGCAAAGGGCTCTTCGCTGGATCTCTTGAAGTCTCTCGAGCGATCGAATACGAGTTTAGACCAGGCCAGCATAGCGATTGCACCCACCCTACAAAGGGGAATTGAACTGCTGGAAGCCCGCTTCGGCACTCAGGAAATGTATGAGGCGGCGAAGCCCATTGTCGCCAAGCTCGCAGCATTGAACGAGCAAAAGCCTGACCCGAAAGCACCCTGGTAGAACGCACGGGCGAGGATCGTTTAGGACGAGAAGCACCGCGTCATCGCCGCTCGAAAAGCACCCGCAGCCAGGATCGCCAAATGCCATACCAAGTCATCTACGCCTCTGAGTCCGCAACGCCCATGCAGATGGAAGACCTGGAGGACATCCTGGAGGGCGCTCGGGAGAGCAATGCCGAAGTGGGCATCACGGGCGCGCTGGTTTATGTCGATGGATTCTTTCTTCAGGTCCTGGAAGGTCAAACCGAAGAAGTTCTCCAATTGATGGGGCGAATTGCCAGAGACCTGCGGCACGAATCGGTAACGATCCTGAAACAGGGTGAGATTCCAACAGCACTCTTCAATGACTGGAAGATGGCGTATGTCAGTGCGTCTGCCGAACAAGTCGCCAAGTGGGCGGGCCTGAGTCTGACGACAGCTGCGCAGGATATCGTGGCCGATCTGAACAGCGACCCGATCAGGGTGACGCAAGTGACCGAACACATCCTCCGAGTTTTGGCTGCGGGGCCCAGTGAAAGTGAAACGCCAGACCTGGGCTAAAGGCTGAGTGGAGCGGCGTCGGATTTGACTCGCTTCAATGGACGGGCGTTGGTTGGATGGTCAAATCGTTTTGAGTGCTCCCAAAGCCGTTCACCTCGGCGCCAGCACCGCCATGGTGATGCGCAACACGCAGATCAATTCCCCCGCGTCGTTCTTCCGCTCGATCTGCCACACCTGTGTGGTACGCCCGATGTGCACCGGGCGGGTGGTGATGAAGTCGTCTCCCACCGACACAAACTCCATGCCCAGGTGTTAGCTGGCGGTGCCCCGGCTGATGTCGGTCAGGATCTCGCAAGAGATCGGTTGTTGCCAGATGCTGGGCTGGTGTGCCTTCAGCGTTGACGACCCACCAGCGCCCACAGCAGGATGGCGCCGAAGGTCGCAGTACCGATGCCGCCCAGCGCGAATTCACCGAACTTCAGCGTGTACTCACCGGTGCCCAGCACCAGGGTGATGGCGGCCACCAGCAGGTTGCGGTTGTCCGAGAAGTCCACTTTGTTGTCGACCCAGATCTTGGCGCCGGCCACCGCGATCAGGCCGAACACCACAATCGACACACCGCCCATCACGGCCAGCGGAATCGCCTGGATCAGCGCGCCGAACTTGGGGCTGAAACCCAGCAGGATCGCCATGCACCCGGCCACCACGAAGATCGCGGTCGAGTAGATCTTGGTTGCGGCCATCACGCCGATGTTTTCCGCGTAGGTGGTCACGCCGGTGCCGCCCGCGCTGCCGGCCACGATGGTCGCCACGCCGTCGCCCATGAAGGCGCGGCCCAGGTAGCGGTCCAGGTTCTTGCCGGTCATGGCGGTCACGGCCTTGATGTGGCCCAGGTTCTCCGCCACCAGGATCACCGCCACCGGCGCGATCAGCAGCATGGCGTTGGCCTCGAACACCGGCGCGCTGAAGTTCGGCAGGCCGAACCAGGCGGCGCTGGCGATGCCCGAGAGGTCCACCGGCTTGCCCAGGTCCAGCCCGTTGGTCAGCAGCGCATAGATCAGGCTGGCCACGATCAGACCCACCAGGATCAGCAGGCGCTGCACCATGCCGCGGGTGAACACGGCCACCAGGGCCACGCTCAGGAACGTCAGGCCCTGCATCCAGGCGTCGAAGTTGGTCGGCGCCATGTTTTTGATCGGGATGTGCGCCAGGTTCAGGCCGATCACCGCCACCACCGAGCCGGTGACCACCGGCGGCATGAAGCGCTCGATCCAGCCGGTGCCGATGGC